>CAYFSR010000028.1:0-21590 GCA_964345785.1 uncultured Eubacteriales bacterium
CAAGTGGCCAAAGGGGTCATACTGTAAATCTGTTATCTCAGCTTTCGATGGTTCGATTCCTTCCTCCCCCACCAAACAAAAAAGAAGCCATAGCAGGCTTCTTTTTTATATTAGAACCTAAACCTAACACTTATAGTCTCGTTCTACTAGTATCTTGTATCCAGTATCAAACTTCAGCGGCTAGCCCATATTACCCCTTAGGCTTAAATAGGGCAGAAATGAAAATCAAGACAGCTGTTGCAGGGTTTCCAGCTTGAGATTTTTCAAAATCAAAGTACTTAATGAAGATGTTTTGAAGTAATTGAGCAAAAGTACAGATTAAACCTCCTACTAAAAAAGCTCTTAATACATTAGTTCCCACTTTTCTTTTTGGCTCAAGCTTTTTTGCTCTGCTTTGATAATCCTTCTGCAAAGGAGTAGCTTTCTTCTTTTTCCCCATTTTGTACTCTCCTCCTTATACTTATCTTTGACTCTAGTATGTCAATGAACAGGCAAACTCATTCAAAATAAAAAATTAGCCGTGCATAGGCACGGCTGAAATAAAGGGGGTCTCAATGTAATTGTGAGGTAATACTATTATGACCCAATTTTGCTATTTTCATTCATAGTCATATACTAAAAAGTACTCCTTAAAAAAACCGAAGCTGAAATAGCTCCGGTTCTTGAAAATCTACTTTATTATGACTCTTTTGACTCTTCTTTTTCTTGTTGCTCTTTAAATAAATCACCAAGGCTAACAGTCATTTCTTCTTTAACGAAGGGGCTTTCCTTTACAGCCTGTTTCTTCGTTGGTTTCTCTGGCCTCTCTGGTCTCTCCTGTTTTTCAACAGCTTCCCTAATGCTTAAGCTGATTCTTCTGTCTTGAGATTTTACCTCAAGTACTTTAACATTTACCATTTCCCCAGTGCTTAGGACATCTTCTACTTTGTTTACTCTTTTGTCAGAAATCTGAGAAATATGCACTAGGCCATCAACACCTGGTTCCAACTCTACAAAAGCACCAAATGTGGTTATACGAACAACCTTGCCTTGGAATACCTGGCCAGATGGATATTTGTCTTCAATATTATCCCAGGGATGTGGTAAGTTTTGTTTATAGCCAAGAGAGATACGATTATTTTCTTTGTCTGCAGTAAGGATAACCACTTCTACCTCTTGCCCTTCAGAAACAACCTGCTTTGGACTCTTTATATGGCCCCAAGAAAGGTCTGAAATGTGAATTAGACCATCTACACCACCAATATCAACAAAGGCTCCAAAATTGGTTATACGTTTAACCTCGCCTTTAATCAGCTGGCCTTCCTCTATGGTTTCCCAAACCTCTTGCCTCTTCTCAGCTTCTTCTGATTCAAGAACTGCTCTTTGGGATGCTACAACACGATTGCGTCTCTTGTCTGTTTCGAGAATACGTAGACGTAATTCCTGACCTATGAAGATGCTTAAGTCGGCTACATAACGCATAGATAATTGAGAGGCTGGAACAAAAGCTGTGAAACCTTTAATATTAGCTAACAGGCCGCCTTTTACTACCTGTTTGCCAATGCCAATGATCTCTTGTTCATTATGGAAGGCTTCTTCAATCAACTTCCATGCCTGGTTCTTTACTATATTTTTCTGAGAAAGAATTACATTACCCTCTCCATCATTGACTTTTCGAACTTCTACTTCGATTTCGTCACCTTCGTGGAAAACTTCTGTGAGAGGTTTGTCTTCTTCCAGCATAATGTCATTCAAAGAAACAACGCCATCTGATTTGTATCCGACGTTAACGAACAACTCCTCATCAGTGACTCTGATAATTTTTCCTGTTACTATCTGTCCTGATCGTAGAGAAATGATATCAAAATCTTCCATTGTTTCTTCTTTGATTTCTTCCTCAGGGCTTTCCTCAGTTTTTTCTTCAGACTCATTTGATTGGTCTTCTGTAACTTCGGTAACGGAACCTTCCTCCGAAATTTCTTTTTGCTGCTCGTCAGCTTCTGTTTGTACTGCTTTCGTTTCTTCCTGTACTTCAGCTGCTGCTTCCTCTACAGCCTGTGGAGCATCCGTAAGCTCCTCATTTATGGCAGCTTCTGTAGTTTCTAGAATTTCGTCTTTCATCTCGTTCATTGATTAAGTACCTCCTTAAAATCCATACAATCGCATCTTAGTAGTTACATATTATGGAACATATGCCAACGATTGTATATTCCTCTTTGATGTGTTTCTTTTTAGGTATGGATATTCCTGTTATTAAGCCAATTTGGTATTAAATACGAAGTATTGCGTTATAATTTTCCAGCTATATAAGCCCCCCTAAGCCTTTCAATGGATAATCATTCCTTTAACTTCAATAGGAATCATTCCTGCCTGTAAAAAAGAACACATCTATAAATATAATATAATACATTTTCGATATTATATGACCAAATCCTCTTTTTAAATAAATTAAACTTATAAATTTATAAGTTTCTCAATTCCTCTGACATCTTCATAGACATTTGATTCAATAACTCGGAATTGGACTTTTTACCGTAGTATTCCGTTAAATCCAATGGCTTCCCAACAGTTATGTTAAGAGAACGAAAAACTCTATAGTCACCTTTAATGACAACTGGTATAGTTGCAGCCTTTGATCGTTGTGCAATAGCTGCTGAACCGTGAGTAAAGTTTTGCATTTCGCCACTTTTACTTCTTGTACCTTCAGGGAAGATTCCAAAAACCTTACCTTCTTTTAATCTTTTAAGAGCAGTTTTAATTGATGATATATCCGCTGAACCTCTTTTTACCGGAAAAGCACCTATTGCCATTAATAGCTTACCAAGCAGCGGGTTCCTAAACAACTCCTCTTTTGCCATAAAATTAATTCTTCTAGGCAGAACACATGCCAGAACTATAGGATCCAAAAGAGAAATATGATTGGCGTATATGATGGTACTTCCTTCAGCAGGTATATTTTCCTTACCTTTTACCTTTGGCCAGAATAATAGGTAAACTAAAGGAATTAAAATAATTCGTATAATAGAATACAACAAGCTGTGTTCCCTCCGCTAGACCTTCAATAGACCTTCTATCTCATTGACTACCTGGTCTATGTTTTTATTAGTGGTATCAATTAATATGGCATCTTCTGCTTTTTGAAGAGGCGCATATTCTCTATTTGAATCGTTATTGTCCCGATTGATGATATCTTGTAAAACCTTTTGATAATTCGTTCCTATGCCTTTCTGTTTTAACTCTTCATATCGGCGTCGAGCTCTTTCTTCTGAAGAAGCAGTGAGGAATATTTTTAAGCTTGCCTGGGGCATTACATAGGTGCCAATATCTCTTCCATCCATAACCAATGAGTTTTCCTTAGCAATTTGCTGCTGAAGTTCAACCAGTTTCTTTCGAACAGCTGGTATAGTGCCTACATCGGAAGCTGCTGTAGAAATCTGTTGGGTTCGAATATTGTTTGTAACTTCACGGCCGTCTAAATAGATCTTTTGTCCACCTATATCGTATTGTACTTTTATATCGGTATTAGGCAGAAGTGGTAGAACATCATCTGGATCCTTTGGGTTTCCTCCGGTTTCTATAACCTTAAGGCCTATGGCCCGATACATAGCACCTGTATCCAAATATAGTATACCAAGCTTTTCAGCCAGTATTTTTGCCACTGTGCTTTTACCTGCACCGGCAGGACCGTCGATAGCAATAGTTACCATAGCTAAATCTGGGCGCAGTCTTACGGCTTTTTCCAGGTAAACAGGTTTTAAGCTTCGCTTTTCCTGAAGCTGTATATGAAAAAGTACTCTAATGCACTTTTCTAAACTGCCAGCAACATACATTTCCTGACAGCAGCTAAGAGGAATAGATGTCATACCTAATTCTCGAGCTGCTACTGCAGGGTAAACTGCATCAAGGTCCTTGGTTGCTGTGAAAATTATACTTATTATGTCTTCCATCTCAAGTCGGTTTCTTTGCATAATCTCACTTAGTAAACGACGTGTTTGTTTAAGTATTTCTTCCCTACTATTTTCAGCTACTGTAATAGCTCCTCTTATTGCACAAATATTCATATAAAATCTCCTATAAAACTCTATGTCCCAAAGCAACTGCAATCTCGTTAAGGTGCAGTAAACCTATTCCCATAAAAAGGGCGACGCTGATATGGTCCTTATGCCGAGCAATGCCTATTTTACCACCTATGTTCAATCCTAAGGCCTTGGGCATAATCTGGGATATTGCCTCTCTAGTAGCACCTGCAACAGCCCCCTCTTCAAGATGAGTTTCATCTATAACTCCTTCACGCTTGGATGCTACAACAGCTCTTTCAATTATCTTTGAAATAGAGGTAATGAACTCGCCACCGTAGTCTACAGCAGCGGCATATACATCCTGCTCACGAACTTCTTCCTTCAACTTTTTTTCTTCCTCACGTGATTGGCTCAATGCCATGTTTAGTGCAATTCTTGAAATTTCCTTACTCCCTAGGTTATCCATAGCCAATTCCCTCCCTTTGACGGACATTGTTGGATTCTGATATTTATCATAATTCATTATTTGTAGTTTTGCAAGAGATTATGTTTTACCCAAATGTGTTGTATCATTTAGGCAAACCCATTAATTCCATAATTATCATTCGAATAGGATAAGCGTGGGCTACTAGCAGAATTCGATCCTCTGTATCACCATAATAATTTATAATACTTTCCAAACACTTCTGAATTCTGTTTTGAAGTGAGCTCAAACTTTCTCCATCCTTAGGGGAAAATTCAAAATCAGATCGATAAGATTCTAATTGACCAGGGTAATTTGTGTCAATTTCTTGTCTAGTCAAGCCCTCCCAGACGCCAAAATTAACTTCTTTGAGCTCGTGCCTTTTTTCAGCATGGATGCCGCCTAACTTGTTTCCGATTATAGAAGCGGTTTGAAAAGCTCGCTTCAAACCGCTAGAATAGATTTTAGATATACCTTCTCTTTCCAATCTTTCAGCAAGGGCCTCTGCCTGTCGAATTCCCTTCTCGGTAAGGGGAATATCTTCAGAACCTTGGGTTTTTCCTTGTAAATTCCACAAGGTTTCTCCGTGACGGGTCAGATAAATGTACATATAACCTCCAACAAATTAATATGAAAATTTTGCTTCTTTTAGATTTATATACTTCTAGATTTTTCTTTTTCAATGTATACCTGATATTCTTCCCAGATGTCTTCAAGCTGATGAAAACCAAATGAAATTTCTTCCTTTTTAACCTGCCCTATTCCTACAATTAAAGCATTAATTACGCTAAGAGGCGCAACCAGTGAGTCAACAAAGGAGGCCATATCGCTTTTTGCTAGGAGCGAATAATCTGCATAGTGGGTTAAGGGAGAAAGGAAGCTATCAGTTAAAGCTACTGTATCTGCTTCGCGATCTTTAGAAAACTTCATAGCTTCGATAGCTCGGCTGGCGTATCGTGGAAAGCTGATACCAAAGAGTAAATCACCTTTCCCTATGTGAAAAAGCTGCTCGAAAATATCATTTATCCCGGATGTGACAACGCGGACATTATTAAATATAAAATTAAGATAATAGCCCATAAACTGTGCTAATGGAGCAGCGCTGCGCAAGCCAAGTACATATATATTTTTCGCCTCTAAAATTTTTGTAATTACGGCATTGAAAACCTCATTATCGACTTCCTCTATGGTGCTGCGAATATTATGCATATCAGCCTTGAGTACATTTTTCAATACCATGGATTGATCCATGTCAGCTGACAGTTCAATACGCTGAACGGTAGTTAACTTGTTTCTAATAAGCTCCTGCAGAGCTTTTTGAAGTCTGGGATACCCATCGTAATTGAGAGCATTTGCAAAACGAACAACCGTAGATTCGCTTACCCCGACGATATTACCTAGTCGAGAAGCAGTCATAAAGGCAGCTTTATCGTAATTTTTCATTATGTACTCTGCTATTAGCTTTTGCCCTTTACTCATGTGCTTATAGCCGGAATCAATGCGGTGAATTAAGTCTTGGTTGTCCATTAGCATTCTCCTTTACAGGACGTTTTACATTCATTTTATCACATTAGACAAGTTTTGCAAGAGTTGGGATATGAAACTTCATTTTCAAATATTACCTTCTAATCCCCAAACCTTAAAGGTTTCCAACATAGTGTTATCGGTTAAGTCATATTGAAGTGGAGTTATGGTAACATAATTATTATTTGCGGCTTCCAAATCTATATCTTCATCCATATCCTCATCAACGATTTCCCCAGCCAGCCAATAATAGGTTCCTCCTCTGGGGTCTTCTCTTTTTTCATAATTCTTGGTATATCTTCGCTTACCTAATCGTGTTACTTTCATGCCTTTGATCTGTTCCGAATCGATGTTGGGTATATTGACATTGACCAAGGTATTTAGCGTCAGCCCCTTGTCTGAAATTAACTTAACTACTTCCACAGCTACTTGCCCTGCAAAAGTGTAGTCCATTTCCTTCCCGTGCACCAGAGAAAAAGCAGCGGAGGGAACACCCATTATACACCCCTCGATGGCTGCTGATACAGTACCAGAATATAAAACATCAGTGCCTAAATTGGCACCACGGTTAATTCCTGTAAAAACAAAATCTGGCCTTTCGTCTAGTAGCAGGTCTATGCCAATTTTGACACAATCAGCAGGGGTACCATCAACTGCATAAGCCTTTACATCAAGTCCGGGAAGCTTAACTTCCTTTACTCGTAAAGGATAAAGCATAGTTATGGCATGACCGGTTGCACTTCTTTCTGAATCCGGTGCCACTATCGTTACTTTCCCCAATGAAGACAAGCTTGCAGCCAGTTGATAAAGCCCTTCTGCATAAATTCCATCATCATTTGATAATAAAAAATTCATATTAACTCCTTAATTCTTTTTATTTTAATAATTTGCAGACTTTGTGAGTTCATTATATTATAGTTTACCTGTTTGATACAAATACTATTTTCATATCTCCCGATTGGAGCGTGAATCTGTGGTACAAATAGATGATGCTGGAAGTGGAAGCTTAATTGGAGGAACCTGTATAGGAGCTGTTCGCGTTGAAACCGGCGAATATGTTTATGATTTCATTCCCACCTCCTATTACAAAAGTAATACCTTTCGCAAGAAATTATACTTAAAGAAATCCAATCAAATTGTGTTTTCGCTGCTGAAAAAATTAAAATGGAAGCCAGAAGAGAAAATAGAAATTTGTCAGGGATATATGTTTGACCAAGTAAGAAAGGATTTTGAACTTGATCAAATTTCTTATATATCCACAAAGATAGTTGAGCCTCTTCAGTCTTTAATTGAGAATACCTTTCAAGACTATGCTCTTAGTTTAGGCCTTCCACCTCAGTATGTAAAGTACACTAAATATCCTTTACATTTTCATCGAATATTACGTTGGGTATATGCAGATTACAACAAGCGCACTAAATTATGCAAAACAGGTTGGAAGAGCTGGAAACGATATGGAAACTTATCTGTAAAAGTTGAAGAGGATATTCTATATAAGCCCAATTATAACTGCTTAAAATGTGGTAAAGTCATACAAAAAGGCTCTAAGGTAAAACGTATGGAATATCATAGTAACTGCCCCAATATTATTTATCTTCACAGCAAATGCTTGTAAAATATTGGAGCAGATTAACTGTAGAATTTTATTGTGTTCAGCTTATCTGGTTTCAACGATGAGCTTAATAGCTGTTCTTTCTTCACCATCTATTTCAATATCGGTGAAAGCGGGAATACAAATTAGATCTATGCCGCTAGGTGCTACAAAACCTCGAGCGATGGCCACTGCCTTAACAGCTTGATTCAAAGCACCGGCTCCAATTGATTGCATTTCGGCACTACCACGTTCCCGTATCACTCCTGCCAGAGCGCCTGCCACTGAATTTGGATTGGATTTAGATGAAACCTTCAATATTTCCATAAGTTGACCCTCCTGCTATATGTTTTATTGCTTAGAAAACTTAGAATATAGTCGATTCGCTCTAGCCTGGATATGATCTTTGCATTACAAAGTATTCTACATGGCTTATGGAAATCCTCTTTTTGGTAATGAAAAAAGATGTGGAAGACCACATCTTTTAGGATTTTCTTATTTTGCATAATCTACAGCCCGCGTCTCGCGGATAACGTTAATTTTTATTTGTCCTGGATATTCTAGCTCTTTTTCAACTTGCTTAACAATATCTCTAGCCATCATAACAGCCTGATCATCATTTACCTTGTCAGGCTTAACTATAATTCTAATTTCTCTTCCTGCTTGTATTGCAAATGATTTTTCTACTCCTGCGAAGGAATTTGCGATTTCTTCTAATTTTTCCAGCCTTTTTATATAAGCTTCTAAAGTTTCTCGTCTGGCACCTGGTCTTGCTGCTGAAACAGCATCTGCTGCCTGAACTAAAATAGCCTCTACGGTAGTAGGCTCAACATCACCATGGTGAGCCATAATGGAATTAATTACATTAGCAGACTCTCGGTATTTCTTAGCTAAATCTCCACCAATTTGAGTATGAGATCCTTCAACTTCGTGGTCTACAGCTTTACCGATATCATGCAACATACCGGCTCGTTTTGCTAACTTTATATCAGCTCCAAGCTCAGCAGCCATAATACCTGCCAAATGAGCAACCTCGATGGAATGCTTTAACACATTTTGGCCATAACTGGTACGATACTTTAACCTGCCCAGCAATTTGACCAGCTCGGGATGAACGTTGTGTAAACCGATATCAAAAACTGCCTTTTCGCCTTCTTCTCGTATTTGAGTCTCAACTTCTTTTTTGGCTTTTTCAACCATCTCTTCAATACGAGCTGGATGAATTCTTCCATCAACTATTAATTTTTCAAGGGCTATCCGAGCTACTTCTCGTCGTATAGGATCAAAACCGGAAAGTATAACTGCCTCCGGGGTATCGTCTATAATAAGATCAATACCAGTAGCGGTTTCCAATGTACGGATGTTTCGTCCTTCTCTTCCGATAATTCTACCCTTCATTTCATCGTTTGGTAGTGATACTACCGAAACGGTGGACTCAGCAACATGATCTGCAGCTGACTTCTGAATGGCTAAAGCGATTACATTACGGGCATTTTTGTCCGCTTCTTCTTTGGCCTTGGATTCAATCTCACGATACTTTACAGCAGTTTCGTGGGTTATCTCCCTTTCTACAATCTCGAGTAGTTGTTCCTTAGCCTGTTCTTGCGTTAGGCATGAAATCCGTTCCAATTCCTCAAGCTGTCGCTTTTCCATTGCTTCAGCTTGTTCTTGCAACTTTTGGATTTCCTTTTGCTTTCGGTTCAGGTTATCCTCACGGGTTTCAAGGGCATCCAACTTTTTGTCGAGGTTTTCTTCCTTTTGATGAAGCCTACGCTCTGTTCTCTGGGCTTCATTTCGCCTTTCACGGCTTTCTTTCTCAACTTCACTTCGCAGTTTATGGGTTTCTTCCTTTGCTTCTAACAGGATCTCACGTTTCATTGCCTCAGCTTGCTTCTCAGCTTCGTCTACAATCTTAGTTGCGGATTCTTCTGCGCTGGAAATTTTTCCTTCTGCAATCCGCTTACGATAATAGTATCCAATGAAAAGACATACAATGCAAAGAAATACAATGGCTACTACCAGGACAATTACTAATTGTAATGGTAGTGTTAATTGAATGGGGTACACCTCCTAAATAAAATTTCTTTCAACTGTCAATTACTTTAATAATAAAACCGAGTAAAATACTACTCGGTAACCAGTGTGTAATTCCATTTTTGTTCTTACACCTTGGAAAATCACAAATGTTTATACTACGACAACATTTGTGGATTTAAGCTTATTCTACAACTTCTTGGTAGGGGTGTCAAGTAAATTGCACCATATCTTGACTGTGTTAAAACAGGTGGAAGTTGTCTAAGGTCTTTCAGCTGATCTTCTATAAGGTATATACTTATTATGTAGACTCGCAGGTATATAAAAAGAACCCCATTATGGGGCTCATGATATTTATTCGTCAAAATCGGCATCCTCTGCTTCCAATTCTTCCTCTGAAGCTGAGGGAGCAGTTAAATCAAATAGCTTTGCTCGGACAAGGGCTTCGATTTCTTTTGCGGTTTCCGGATTAGCTTTTAGGTATTGACGGGCATTTTCCCGACCTTGACCAATGCGGATTTCTTTATAGGAGTACCATGCGCCACTTTTGTTAATGATATCATATTCAGCCCCCATATCTAGAATAGAGCCTTCTTTTGAAATGCCTTCACCGTAAATGATATCAAACTCTGCTTGCTTAAATGGCGGAGCTACTTTATTTTTCACCACTTTTACTCGAGTACGGTTTCCTATAGCATCCTGACCTTGCTTAAGGGTTTCTATTCTTCTGATATCCAAACGTACACTAGAATAAAACTTAAGTGCACGGCCACCAGGAGTGACTTCTGGATTGCCGAACATAATACCTACCTTTTCACGCAATTGATTGATGAAAACTGCTGCAGTATCAGACTTGTTGATAATACCTGACAATTTACGCATAGCCTGAGACATGAGCCTGGCCTGCAACCCTACGTGAGAGTCGCCCATTTCACCTTCTATTTCAGCCCTGGGTACCAGAGCTGCTACTGAGTCGACAACTATTATATCGATAGCGCCACTTCGAACCAGAGCTTCGGCAATTTCCAAAGCCTGTTCACCTGTGTCGGGTTGAGAAACTAGCAGATTATCGATATCTACACCGAGCTTAGTTGCATATATGGGATCCAATGCGTGCTCTACATCAATAAATGCTGCTGTACCACCAGCTTTCTGAGCTTCGGCAATTACGTGTAATGCTATAGTGGTTTTACCTGAGGATTCAGGACCAAAGATTTCAGTAACCCTACCTCTGGGGATACCTCCTACCCCTAATGCAAGGTCTAATTCAAGACTTCCAGTAGGAATGGAGTTAACATTTAAGTGTGTTGACTCGCCCAGTTTCATGACAGAACCTTTACCGAACTGCTTTTCAATTTGTACAAGAGCCATATCCAACGCTTTTTTCTTATCCATTTTGATACCCCCTATAATTAATTGGAAGGGAACACTTGTTCTCACCTCATTATAACCCAGCTTGTCTCTAATAGTCAACCATAATTTCAAAATTAATTTTATTTGATGTTAATATAAACAGGCGGAAGTTGTTTAACGGATTTTCTGCTGTTCTTCGCTAACAATATTAGTCGTTCCCGCAAAGGCTAGTTACATATGATTTATAATTTTAATAACTATTGGTTAAGTGACAAACGCAGCCAGTTTAGAAGATGCATGGCAGTGGATCCCTTAATTCGCAGCCTGTTGCCTCCTAACCGTAGCTCTTTGGTTTCTGTACCCTCAGAATTTGAAATAGCTAGGTAAACCAAGCCAACTGGTTTTTGGTCAGTTCCTCCCCCTGGTCCGGCTATTCCAGTAATAGCCGCTCCAATGTCTGCACCAGAAGTTTTTCGAATACCCTCTGCCATCTCATATGCAGTATGAGAGCTAACAGCACCATATTTTCTTAAAGTATCTTCCGATACCCCTAAGCGTTTAATTTTAGCCTCATTACTATAAGTAACACAGCTTTCCAGCAGCACCTCAGAAGAACCTGGTATATTGGTAACCATGTCGGATACTAGCCCGCCTGTACAGGATTCGGCAAGTGCAAGCTTTAAGCCTTTTTCTATAAGTGAAGTAAGTACAACTTTCTCTAAAGTATCTCCATCATAGCCGTAAACTGAATCACCCAATCTGTTCTCAATCTCTTTTTGAACAGGTAAAATTAGTTGCTCCGCTTCATTTTGGGAAGCTGCTTTTGCCGTAATACGTAATGTTACCTCACCGCCGCCAGCAAGTGGTGCTATTGTAGGGTTACTTTGCTTTTGAAGCAGGTCTTTTACTTTAGCTTCCACCGAGGACTCACCCACACCAAATATTCGCAATACCCGAGAGTATATTTGATCGCTGGTCTTCCCTGCAAGGTATGGTATAACTTCATTAATAAACATAGGCTGTAATTCTGAAGGAGGACCTGGCAGTACAATATAAATTTTATTATATTTCTCTATAATTGCCCCTGGAGCGGTACCATTATCATTTTTTAAGATAATTGCCTCTTCAGGGAACAATGCTTGCTTTTCATTGCTTTCAGTCATCTCTCTGCCTATGGATTTAAAGTAATCCTGAATTCTCTTTAAGCTGGGTTCATGGACTTTTAGCTCCATACCTAAAAACTCTGCCAAGGTTTCCTTACTTAAATCATCCATAGTTGGGCCTAATCCACCAGTAGTGATAATTATGTCAGATCGATCTGATGCTGTTCTCAAAGCTTCAATGATTCGATTGTGATTATCCCCAACTACTGTATGCCAATATATGTCAATACCAAGTGCTGATAATTGCTGCGATAAAAACTGTGCGTCTGTGTTGGCAATCTGACCTAAAAGCAGTTCGCTGCCTATTCCTATAATTTCTGCGTTCATAAATAACGGAGTTTAAAGCCCATGACTTTCGTCGTGGTAAGAGAACTCCTTTTACGCCACCTTTCTTCCCTGTTTACTTCAGTTTTCCATCTTTCAAATTGAATATTTCCCTGTTTTTATAAATATAATCTACTCCTGAAATAATTGTTATCAGCACAGAAACATACAAAGCTATCACATCAAATGGAATTCCGATATGACGAAATGGAAAATTGTCCAACAACAAAGCCATTATGGCAACAATTTGTGTGACAGTTTTTAATTTTCCCCACCAGCTAGCTGCAATTACCTTTCCTTCCGTGACCGCCAGCAGTCTAAAGCCAGTTATAACAAATTCACGACTGATTATAATAATGACAGCTATAGATGATGCCTTTCCCATCTCAACTAAGACGATTAAGGCAGAAGCAACCAATAGCTTGTCTGCCAGGGGATCCATAAATTTTCCAAAATTGGTTATTTCGTTTTTCTTTCTTGCAATATAACCATCCAGACTATCTGTGGATGCAGCCACTAAAAAGAGGAAAGCTGCGAAATAGATATGGTTTGGCAACGGTATTTTAAGTAATGCAATAAATATTGGAATAAGTAAAACACGTATAATAGTAATCTTATTTGCTAAATTCACAAGACTTCCCCCAATAAATCATAATCAAAAACCCTTGTAATTTTTATAGCTGCAAAATCTCCTGTTTTAAGCGGTGATGAACTACTAACATATACCAAGCCATCAACCTCAGGCGCTTCGCCAAAGGAACGGCCATAATAAATCCCTTCCGATTCCACACCTTCAATTAGGACCTCACACCTTTGTCCTTGTCTAGACCTCCTGAGACGTTTGGACACCTTGCTTTGAACTGACATCAATCTATTACGCCGCTCAGTTTTAACTGAGTCATCTACCTGATTGGGATAAGCTGCAGCAGGTGTTCCTTCCTCTCTAGAGTATGGGAATACGCCAAGATGTTGGAAATGGCCTTCTGCAACAAAATCCATTAGCTCTTGAAATTCTTTTTCTCCCTCACCAGGAAAACCTACTATCAGTGAGGTTCGCAAAACGATACCCGGCACCTTTTCTTTCAAGGTGTTAAGTAACCCTCGAATCTGCTCGGTGTCCGAAATACGATTCATTTTAGATAAGATGTTCTGGTTAATATGTTGTATAGGTATATCTAGATAATTACAGACCTTATCCTCTTTAGCAATGAAATCAATCAGTTCGTCTGTAATACGGTCGGGATAACAGTACATTAAGCGAATTCTTTTCAAGTCTGGTAAGGCAACCAGTTCTTTTAGGAGACTTACCAGGTTAAATTCTCCATCGCTGTCCTGACCATAACGGGAAACATCCTGAGCGATAATCACGAGCTCACGTGTTCCATTTTGGACCAAGGTTTCTGCTTCCCTAAGTAAAGAGGAAATTGGTCTACTTCGGAATCTACCCCTCAATTTTGGTATGATACAATAGCTGCAAAAATTATCACAACCCTCTGCTATCTTCAAGTATGCAGTTGTACCATGGGTGGTGACCATTCTTGGTAATCCATCTTCCTCAGGAGCAGAGAGATTATCTAAATAGGATCGATGATAGCCTTCATTTACCTCATTTAGAATTTCTACAATTTTTGAATAATTTCCTGTACCTACTACAGCATCGATCTCTGGAATTTCTTCCATAAGTTCTTCACTGTACCTTTGTCCCAGACAACCTGTTACAATAAGAGTTTTGCAGCTACCTTGCTGCTTATATTTAGTTTGCTCTAAAATGGCTTGTATGGACTCCTCCTTGGCGGGTCCAATGAAACCGCAGGTGTTAATTACAATAATATCAGCTTCGTGTGATTGGTTAACTACTTCATAACCCTGTTGGGTTAATAAGCCCAGCATTACTTCCGCATCAACTTGGTTCTTGGCACAGCCTAGAGAAACCATTCCTATTTTATTTTGCATATTTGGCAATTCTTGAGAGACTCCTTTCAATGCTTGTCTATTCTAAATTTCTATATTGCTCTTCAAATTCTTCCTTTGTAATTAGCACATTACGGGGCTTGCTTCCATCGAAACCACTAACCAGTCCCCTAACCTCCATTTCATCCACCAAACGGGCAGCACGGGCATATCCTACTCGCAGCCGTCGCTGTATCATGGATATAGAAGCTTGTCCTGCATCAACTACTACTTCAATGGCGTCTGACAGCAGCTCATCATCGAAACCATTATCATCGCCAGCCTGATCAGTTGATGCTTCTTCCAGTACTTCCATATTATATTGAGGAGCTTCATTCTGATTCTTAATACATGAAACGATAGCCTCAACTTCCTTCTCTGTTATAAATGCTCCTTGAACCCTTTTAGGTTTATTGGAACCGGAAGGATGATAAAGCATGTCGCCCCTACCTAATAATTTCTCTGCACCACCCATATCGAGTATAGTGCGGGAATCGGTTTGGGAAGAAACGGCAAAGGCTATTCTAGAAGGAATATTTGCCTTTATGACACCAGTAATAACATCAACTGAAGGACGCTGAGTAGCTATGACCAAATGAATGCCTGCTGCTCGTGCCATCTGAGCCAGACGGCAAATGGCATCTTCTACTTCCCCTGGAGCGACCATCATAAGATCAGATAATTCATCGATTATGACAACTATCTGAGGAAGAGGTTTTTCATCTTCCTCTAACTGTTCATTGTATCGCTCGAGATCTCTCACGCCTTTATCAGCGAATGACTTATAACGGTTTACCATTTCCTGCACAGCCCAGTTTAAGGCGCCTGCAGCTTTTCGCGGATCAGTAACAACCGGAATCATCAGGTGAGGAATTCCGTTGTAGGAACTTAATTCTACTACCTTAGGGTCAATCATTATAAGACGGACCTCATCAGGGGTAGCTTTGTAAAGGATACTGATAATCAATGAGTTAATACACACACTTTTGCCAGACCCAGTAGCACCTGCTATAAGTAAGTGAGGCATTTTTGCAATATCAGCGATGATATTGTTACCAGCTATATCCTTGCCTAAGGCAAAACCAATCTTGGAGGGATGATTTAAGAAGTTTTCGGATTCCAGGACTTCTCTAAGTACAACCGGTGCAATGTCCTTGTTTGGTACTTCAATTCCAACGGCTGCCTTGCCTGGAATAGGTGCTTCTATTCGAACCCCGGGAGCTGCTAGGTTTAACGCAATATCGTCAGAAAGGCTTACTATGCGACTGACTTTTACGCCAGGTGCAGGTTGTAGCTCGTAACGTGTAATTACTGGACCTCGGCTTACCTGCAACACCCTAGCTGATACGCCGAAGCTTAATAAAGTTTCTTCCAGAACCTTTGCATTGTTTTTAACGGTCCTTTCAGCAGCAACGCTGCTTTTCTTATGTACAGGTTCCTTTAAGAGAGAAACCGGAGGTATCATATAGGGAAGAGTTTCCTGGTGAATTTCAAGCTCTGAAACAGGAATTTCCTCTTTCTTTGCCGACATATTTTGATCCTGTTCTTTTTGTTGAATTCCCGGGCTTGTATTTTTATCGGCTTGAAAATCTATAATTTTTATTTCGGGCTCGTTTACTGGTAACTCTAAGTCCCTATGAAGAGTAGCCGCAGCTTCACTTTCATTATGTTCGAAGCTTGGCTGAGGCTCTGGCTCTATCAAAAGGTTAGGCAGTTTCTTTTTTTGCGATTCTGCTTTTCGTATGTTCGCATCTCTTTTTTTTCTTCGATTTTCCTTGGAATCAGTGAAAGCTTTAGCTGCCTGATCTAGCCTTAAACTGTTGGAAATGCGAATACCCATTTGTTTAAGAGACAAATTAGTTAATAATAGCAGGCTGACGAGGGTAGTAGTAATAAATAAAATAAAAGCCCCAGGCAAACCAAAGAGAGAGTAGAATAAATAAACAACAGGTGCACATACTGCTCCTGTTCCTAAGGATAGGTCTTCTTTGCCTCCAGCATAGGAATCAGCAACAAAAGATGGAAAACTTTGAGCATCAAACTGCTTGAAATAAAGCAGGTGGATAAAACAAAGGAAAAAATATATAGATAATATGGATAATAACAGCTTAGATCGATTAATCGTCTTATGACGAGCTATTATGATGAGAATACCCACGACTATAATGATAATAGGTAGTAAATATGACACAATACCAAAGAGTCCCTTTATTATTGGGTAAACCCATAAGCCAACTACACCTGCGGAATTTCCCAGACTATAAATGGTCAGTGCTAAAAAAAGGCCAAATGAAACAACCAGAAGACCTATGATTTCATGTATTCCACTGCTTTTCGCAGCTGTTCCAGACTTTCTTTTTTTTCTCATAATACCACCTCAATAATCCATATTCGACAGCCAATTGGCAATATCCTGCCTGCATCTGCCATAATATGGAACATAGCAAAAAAGATTCAACAGGTTTTATTATATCACTTCTCCCGAATAGTTTCTATTAGTACATACAAAAAAGTCTCAGGCGTTATTCCCAAGACTTTAGTGTGTAGGTAATCTCCATTCCAGGTTGGAGGCTAGGATTTAAATAGTGTTGTAGATCAGTACTTATTATTCGATTGATCACAACCGTTTTATCATCCTTCCTTATAACTTCCATTGGAACGCTTTGCCATACAAGCTCCATTGTTTGTACTGAGCCATCATCCTGCTGATCCCATATTAAATTTTGATCAACAATAGTGTGTAATATCAAATGTTATTCTCCTCACTGCTCTTCTTATTCTCCTTAATTAATTCCTTTAGCTTGGACAAAGCATTATGCAGCCCTCCTACTTCATTAATCAGTCCATTGTCCACAGCATCTGAACCAATTAAAACTGTTCCAACTTCATTAGCCAGTTCCCCTGTATTATATAGAAGTTCATCAAGTCGTTTTTTAGTAATTGAGGCATGATCCGTAATGAAGTTCGATATTCGCTTCTGCATCTTGTCAAAGTACTCGTAAGTTTGAGGACCACCTACTACCAGACCTGTCATACGAATTGGGTGAATAGTCATAGTAGCTGTGGATGCGATATAGGAGTGATTCGCACATACCGCTAAAGGTACCCCTATGCTGTGGCCTCCTCCAAGAACCAGGGAAACCGAAGGCGTAGACATGGTGCTTATCATTTCTGCAATAGCTAGCCCTGCCTCCACATCGCCACCTACGGTGTTCAATATTAGTAATAGACCTTCGATTTCCTTACTTTGCTCGATAGCAGCCAGCTGGGGTAGTACATGTTCATATTTAGTAGTTTTGTTTTGTGGCGGCAGCACCATATGTCCCTCCACTTGACCGATAATGGTCATGCAATGGATATTGCTTCCAATTGATGATGCAGGTATATTAGGTGAGCCCATCTCTTTAATATTAGAAACAGTGCTGGAGGGATTTTGCTTTCTTTTTTTCACTTAATTTAGTATTACCGAATGAAGCAAAAAAATGAGCCTTTCGGCTCATTGATATAGTTATCTATTGTTGGTAAAGCTTGAATTCTTCATGCAACGCCAGTACTGCTGGTATGGTGTCTTCTGCTTTGACCAGACAGGAAATAGTGGAATGGGAGTCTGAAGTTTGCAATACCTCTATTTGCTTGCTTTTCATGGCAAGTATTATCCGGGACATAACACCGGGTACACCTCGCATCTGTTCTCCTACTGCTGAGATTTTGCTACAGTTTTTAATAACCTGACTTGGCTTGGCAATTTCGTCTAAAACCCCTAATGCTTTGTCTGTAGCATTTCCCTCAATAGTAAATATCATTTTTTCAGGGAAAATGTTTATTATATCTATACTTATATTGTTATCAGCCAAACGCATAAGGATCTCATTTTGCTCTTCAATTCCTCTTTTAGTATCTATACTAATCTGTGTTCTTCCAGTTACATGAGCTATACTGGTTATAATTCGCCCTGGCTTGTAGCTTTGTTTAGGCTGCCTTTTTAACGCTGGGCTTGAGATTATAGTGCCCGGTGAATCGGTCATGGTATTTTTTATTACCACGGGAATTCCTGCTCGCATGGCAATCTCCACTGCTCTAGGATGGATTACCTTGGCACCCTGATCTGCAATCTGGAAGATTTCCGAATAGGATATATGTCTGATCATGGAAGCATTGGATACAATACGAGGATCGGCTGTCATTATTCCATCTACATCAGTATAAATTTCGATGGATTCAGCATTTAGAGCTTCGCCCAATACAGCAGCTGTAGTATCGCTTCCTCCTCGCCCCAAGGTTGTAATTTCACCTGATTTGCTTGATCCTTGGAAGCCTGCTACAACAGGTATTTTCCCATTTTCCAATGCTTGCAGGAGATAACCAGGCTTAACCTCTATGATTTCTGCATTCCCATGTGTGGTGTTGGTTATAATACCGGCTTGCTGGCCGGTAACCGCTATTGCATCATAACCCTTGCTTCTCAAAGTGTTTGCAATAACGACGGAAGAAATTACTTCACCTACCGACATGGCGATATCCATTTCCCTTGGATGGGTGTCCCCATAGATATTCTGAAGAAATTCAATCAAAGTATCAGTTGCATAGGGCTCGCCTTTTCTTCCCATAGCAGATACTACAACTACTGTTTTGAATCCACTTTTTTGGGATGCTATTATTTTTTGTACTGACATCTCCCTGGTTTCTGGCTTAGCCACCGAAGTACCGCCAAATTTTTGTATGATGATTCTCATAGGCACCTCCCATATTTGCCTCAACTTCTTTTGCTCAATCCTATTATAGACGTTTTCTCTCAATAATTACAGGTTGAATTTGTTCTTTTCTTAGCGCCATCAAAGAAGCATCCAACAGACGATCCAAATCAGCCACCAGAGAATTAGGCTTCTTTATAGGATCATCCTGCCAAAAGGGTACCATGAAAATATTTTTAGTATTAATAATCACTCCAATGTTTTTCGCATTGTTTCCTAGTCCGTCATTTGTAGCTATGCCCAATAACAACGGTCTCTGGTTACGTAAGTGGGCTTTTGCTGCCATTAACACAGGTGTGTCAGTGATAGCGTTTGCCAGCTTAGCTAGTGTGTTTCCGGTGCAAGGTACTATTCGTTTCAAAAGATCCGGGTTGTCTTTTGCCCACTCTCCCCCAATAAAAAAAGTAATCCGAATATCGTGCTCTTTGAATATGTCCAGCATAGGGCCCACATGTTCTGTGCCCCATACAACATTACATTCAAATGCAATAATCGGATTCTTATCGCTTCCTTTATAAATTGCCTGATACCTTGCCGGATTTAAAACACTAACGGCTTCTGTAGAATTTAATATCAATAGAAGCATAATGGTGAATGATATTAGTAATATCTGGGCAAGGGTCTTCCTCTTAAAAGGGATAAAGAAAACTTTCATGGAACCCACCTCCATATCTATACATATAATTGATATTCAACTACAGCAAAGATATGAACAAAAAAGAAAGAAACATAAACTTAAAAAAGTTTATGTTTCAATATTAGTTAGATCGGCGATTTCCACTAAACCTCTTAGAATCATCTCTACTACCTTTTTCAGGCTGAGGCAAGGCATCCTTGTGGGAGAGATTAATCCTTCCCTGACTGTCGATTTCAGTTACCTTAACTTCGATTTCATCTCCAACATTTACTACATCTTCTACTTTCTCGACTCTATGATGAGCCAGTTTGGAAATGTGTACCAGCCCTTCCTTACCTGGAAGAATTTCTACAAATGCACCGAAGTTCATAATTCGAACGACTTTACCAGTATAAACTTCCCCTGCTTCTACATCCTTTGTAATTCCTATAATAATCTTAAGGGCTTTTTCAGCGGCCTCTTGATTTGGTGAGGAAATGAAAACCCGTCCATCATCTTCAATATCGATTTTAACTCCGGTTTCAGCAATAATTTTATTGATGACTTTGCCGCCAGCTCCAATAACATCACGGATTTTATCCGGATGAATGTTGAAGTTGATGATCTTTGGAGCATATGGGGATAGATCCTTACGAGGTTTGTCGATTACTTTCAGCATGGAATCCAAAATATGCAATCTGCCTATTCTTGCTTGTTCCAAAGCTTCAGTTAAAATTTCACGGCCTATGCCATTTATCTTAATATCCATTTGGATAGCTGTGATTCCTTTTTCTGTACCTGCTACTTTAAAGTCCATGTCACCCATATGATCTTCAAGTCCCTGGATGTCAGTTAAAATAGCAACATTATCGGAATCTTCATTTTTAATCAGACCCATGGCGACACCAGCTACAGGAGCTTTTATAGGCACACCGGCATCCATTAGAGCTAGAGTACTTCCACAAACACTTGCCATAGAGCTAGAGCCATTAGAACTCATTACTTCGGATACCAAACGTATGGTATAAGGAAATTCTTCCGGCGAAGGAATCATTGGTATTAATGCACGTTCTGCCAAATGACCGTGACCGATTTCTCTTCGACCTGGTCCTCTAGAGGTACGGGCTTCCCCAACGCTGTATTGCGGGAAATTATAGTGATGGATATACCTTTTGTATTCATCTTCCCAAAGACCGTCTAAAACCTGAACATCGCCTATGGAGCCTAATGTACTAATGGTGAGTACTTGAGTTTGGCCACGTGTGAATAAGCCTGAACCATGGGTTCTAGGCAAAAGCCCAACTTCAGATGACAAGGGGCGGATTTCAGTCTTTATACGACCGTCTGGGCGAATACCTTCGTATAAAATACGGTTTCTTACAGCTTCCTGAGTAATGTTATTGATAACCTCATCAATTTCTTTTTCTCTATCCGGGAATATATCGGAGAAATGCTCCATGATATCCTCAGTTGCTGTCTTCATGTTTTCTTCTCGAACTTGTTTTTCAGATGCTTGTACTGCTGCCTCTAGTTTTTCAGTTGCATATTCCCGAACCTGTTTCTCTACATCAGCTTCTGGTACGAATGAAACATACTCTTTTTTAGCCTTGCCGACTTCTTGAACAATTTTCTCCTGAAAGCTAACCAATTCCTTAATGTAATCATGGGCAAACATAATTGCTTCCAACATTTCCTGCTCAGTCAGTTCATTGCACCCAGCTTCTACCATCATAATAGCATCTTTGGTGCCAGAAACTACTAGATCCAGTTTGCTTTCTTCTCTTTGCTTACTGTTAGGGTTTATGATATATTCTCCGTCTACC
>CAYFSR010000029.1:0-21502 GCA_964345785.1 uncultured Eubacteriales bacterium
AAATCTCTCTTGTCTCGATCAGGTGCTGTGCAAAAATATTGGATTGTCCTAATGGTAAATCTGCTTTTGTATGGCACAAATCACAATATCCTAGATCCCACACCTCATCACAACCAGCGTGAAATAATTCAAATGGGAATATCTCTGAAAGATCATGTAGATAAGCCTCAATGAAATCATATGTCTCCTTCTTAGAAGGGCAGAAACAAAGCTTTGCTTTTCCAAATCGACTTTGGCGATTGCCACGTAATTCAGCTAAGTCTTCCAGCTCAGGGAATTGCAGAAATAATTCAGCATGCCCCAATGTGCTGACTACAGGCATTATATCAATACCTTTTTTGGATGCATATTCTACAATATATCTCATTTCGTCAGGGGTATAGCTTTTCTCTTTAGGCATGAGATTAAAGCTCTCAGTTCTTATTCTGCATTCAAGATATAAGACAAGCAAATTATATTTGTGCTCTGCGATAAAATCGATGAAGCTGACTATATATGGAATTGTCTCCATTTGTCTAGCTAGATCTAATTGCATGGCACGATACTTAAGAAATTCTTTTTTTCAGTCACTCATATCGGTCCTTTCTTCACTAATGCTTAAGGGATGCTTTAATTGAGATTGTACCTAGAAGTATTCCTCATTTATCCTACGCTTTCCTTCTTTAATAACAATAAAAGATATAGTAATAATACACCAATCGTTTCATAACGGTTAAAACGATAAATATCGCCTTTGTTATTAGCTGCCTGGTAGTTCGTATACTACCACTGCTACACCCCAATCTATATTTTCGAACATAATTTTTGCTTGTTCAGGCGGCATATTGATGCATCCATGAGATCCTTTGGTTTTATATATATCTCCTCCAAACTCTTTTCTCCATGGAGCATCATGAAAACCGATGCCGAGATTAAATGGCAGCCAGTATTCAACTGGTGTAGAATAGTCCTCGCCATTTAGGGTAGCATTTCTCCCTTTATGTTTAATTGAATAAGTCCCAGTTGGTGTTCCATAATTCTTTGAAAGATTTCCTGACACGAAATCCGTCTCCATTATTAGCTTGCCTGCTCTGTAAAAAAACAGATGCTGAGCTGTTAAATTAACCTCTACATAGGTATTCCCTACATCATCATTGCCATATTGCTGGGCAGTCTGAAAATAAGCTGGCTTCTTTTTCGTTTTTTCACCAGCAATTATCAGTTCTGTCAATTCAGAGACCTCTAAAGGTCTATTTAGCCACCAACCATAGTCACCGCCCACGACCTTAATCTCAACGCCATAGGAAGTCTGAAAAGTTCGTGTTCTCCCGAAGGAATTATATGTTTTCCCTAAGTAATCCACATACTCTTTCACACCAGATTCATCCAAGACTACATTACCATCTTCAGAAATAGAAAGCCATTCACTAATCTTATTACCATCCAAAACTTCTGTATCTTTCCCAAATGCATAGATTATTTCAGCTCCAGCAATCTTATTTAGCTCTTCTACTGCTTGGATAAGCTTTGGAGACTTGGAAGTAAATTTTGGCTTTAAGTAAGTATCAGCTTCTTCTAAAGATAAGCTCAGCTCCAAATTGCTTATTGCTTCTTTCACTGCCACAAATAATAGTTCAAAGTCTAGCTGTGTACCAGAAACTTCTGGAATTATTTCATAGCCAATACCTTTCTTGTAATCAGAGATATAAGCATCGACAGGCTCCACTACATATTCTTTCTGAAAAAAAGTGAGACTTAGAATTAGATCCTTCAGCAAATCTTCGTCATATTCTAGCTGGGTTGTAACTTCTATTTTTGAATTACTAAACAATGCAATTGGCCACAAAAAACTGTTCTGTGTGTCTAGTAAATCCTCTAATTTCCCATCGTAATTCGCATGTAATTCAAAATCCTCACCATGTAATACGCTAAACAAATTATTTTTTCCTTCCAGTTTCAAGGAATAGCTCTTAAACTCTGCCTGTATTGCCTCATGTGCCTGTTCCACCGTCATATTTGAGGTATCTGTACCATTTATTGTAGTTTTCATGTAAAAGTGGGTATTGTAATACAAACTAATCAATATGTAAGATAAAAATAACAGAAGTATAAGCCCGAATATTATAAATAACGGCTTAACCTTTACTGTTGTTTGCTTGGTTTTACTTTCAGTTAAAGAGTGTTTTCCCATAAATTAACCCACCTTCTCCATATGGCAAATGGTATACAAAATTTATCACCTTATCTTCAAGGTGATTTCTATCTTACCATATATAAGATATGCACTTTTTTATCTTTCTATTAAAAATGATTTAAATTCATGTTACAAAGGAAGAGGTCTCAATAAGAAGGATAATTTTCAGACAATATTAATATATGTGATATTATCACAGACTTGTCATACCTGAATGGCTATACTAAACGTAAAGGTTAAAAGACAAACCAAGTACATACAAGAAGGAGAATGAAAAAATGGAAGAAATGCAAGTAACCAGAATGCCTTTAATAGGAGATACAGCTCCAAGTTTTAAGGCTGTAACAACCCAGGGAGAAATTAATTTTCCGGAGGATTATAAAGGAAAGTGGGTCATCCTCTTCTCCCATCCCGCTGACTTTACCCCTGTCTGTACCACTGAATTCATGACCTTTGCCTCTATGGCGGATGAGTTCAAAGAGTTGAATACTGAACTCATTGGACTTTCGGTGGATTCCCTATATGCACATATTGCTTGGCTACGCAAAATTCAGGAATTAGAGTGGAATGGCAAAAAGAACATCGAGGTAATGTTTCCTTTGATTGAAGATATCCGTATGGATGTTGCCAACAAGTATGGTATGATGCAGCCTGGACAATCCAACACCCAAGCGGTAAGAGCGGTATTTGTAATCGACCCTGATGCCAAGATAAGAACCATATTGTACTATCCCCTTTCGACTGGACGTAATTTTGACGAAATAAAACGAATCATTTTGGCACTGCAAAAAGCTGACAATGATGGAGTTGCAACTCCTGCTGACTGGCGCCCCGGTGATGATGTTATTGTTCCTACTGCCGGTTCCTGTGGTGTAGCCAAGGAGCGAATGGATAGTCAGGACGATGATCAGTATTGTCTGGATTGGTTCATGTGTTTCCGTAGAGAGAAGAAGTAAACCATTAACAAAAAGTGAAGTAAACCTTTAGTGTAAAGAGCAGGCCCTATGCAAGAACAGGATAAGGTCTGCTTTTATTATATCGCGCATATCACAAAAGTATATTTTTCACATTTGTGTATATCTTTTTATATACATGGAATCTTTCTTCATAACACTACTATACTCGGAAGCCGGTACCCCTGGAAAAATATTTGACGCCCTCAATATTATCGGCTATAATATAAACAAAACTTAATTTAGCCGAATATTATAATTTTTTATTTAGGTGGTGTGCTTGATGAACTATATCAGTCGACATATGGAGGATCGTATATTAGAGCTAAGCAAATCCTACTCTGCAATTTTGCTGACAGGCCCACGTCAAGCAGGAAAAACAACCATGCTGCAGACCCTTGCCGAAAGAGAAAGTGTAGGACGCAAATATGTTTCACTTGATGACCTATCAGTACGTGATATGGCAAAAAATGACCCTGCGCTGTTTTTGCAAATCCATAATCCTCCAGT
Source organism: uncultured Eubacteriales bacterium (assembly GCA_964345785.1). GTDB lineage: Bacteria > Bacillota > Clostridia > Caldicoprobacterales > DTU083 > UBA5454. Next base: position 3,637 of record CAYFSR010000029.1, read on the forward strand.
ACTTATTGACGAAGTTCAGTATGCACCTGAATTGTTCACCTATATCAAGATTCATATTGATAAACACCACAATCCTGGGGATTTTTGGATGACTGGCTCACAAATATTTCGTCTTATGCGTGGCGTACAAGAATCCTTGGCTGGACGTGTAGCTCTTTTGCACATGTCCCCAATGTCCCAGCGTGAAATTACAGGCGCACCTTGTGTACCCTTTACCACTGATTTCGATAGGCTTCTTGAAGAAAGCAAGAGCTTTAAATCCGTGACAACGCCAGAGCTATTCAAACGCCTCTGGTTAGGCTCCATGCCTGGACTAATCAGCGGTAAGTATGTAGACCAGAATATGTATTATTCCTCCTTTAGGTATTCCCCCATTCTATGGCTGATATGATATGGATTTCTAAAACACTATCCTGTTCTTTTCATACGCATAACCCCTCTCCCGTTATTTTATCTGCCACTTATTTATAATTATCCTCTTAATTACTATAACAATGCAAATGTGCTAAAGGTTACATTTTTTCTGCTTAAAAAAACTTTGTAACTTGTCAGGGTGGACAGAGTCGTCAGCCCCTACGTTAAAAAGAACACTGCTTCCATTTGGAAACAGTGTTCTTTTATGTTTTCTATTTTCTATTAATCTCGGATAACCGATAGTATTTCAGTATGTTACATTCAAAACTGCAATACTAAACTATCGTTATCTATTTCTTACACCCCTCGGCGATGATTCCTTACCTGCTCATTAGGTGTAAAATTGCTCTTGGATACATGACCCTTAAGAGGCATTATCTTCTCATTGATAGCATCAATGATCCATTCAGCTTGTGGGAAGAAATAGTCTTCTAGTTCATGGGCTGGAGTGATCCAGTTGCGTGCTCCAACTACTACTGGAGGTGCATCCAAATAATCAAATGCTAATTCGCTGATATTCTGTGCAATATCATTCAAGTGAGAACCACGTTGGCTGGCATCACTGGACAATACGATACGGCCTGTCTTCTTAACTGATTCCAGTACCTTGTCATAGTTAAAGGGAACCAGGGTACGAGCATCGATAACTTCAGCGGAAACTCCATACTTTTCTTCTAATTCCTTCGCTGCATCTAAAGCTCTATATAAGGTTGCGCCTACGGTTAGTATTGTAACGTCCTTACCTTCCTTCTTAATGTCAGGCTCGCCAATTTCTACCTCATAGTATCCTTCGGGAACTCCGCCTTCATGGAACATTTCTCCGTCACCATACAATCTCTGACTTTCAAAGAAGATTACAGGGTCGGTACCCATCAACGCACTGTTCATTAAGCCCTTTGCATCATATGGGGTAGCTGGGAAAACAACCTTCAATCCAGGAATATGAGTACATAGTGAGGTCCAGTCCTGAGAATGCTGTGCACCATACTTGGAACCTACGGAAACTCTTAAAACAACAGGCATTTTCAAAACACCGGCACTCATAGCCTGCCATTTGGATAACTGGTTGAATACCTCATCGCCGGCACGGCCAAGGAAGTCACAGTACATCAATTCTGCAATGACTCTTCCACCTGCCATACCATAACCTACTGCTGAACCTACGATAGCCGCTTCTGAAATGGGAGAGTTAAATAGTCTGTTATAGGGAAGGGCTTCGGTCAATCCTCTGTATACGGCAAAAGCTCCGCCCCAATCTCTGTTTTCCTCACCATATGCGATAAGGGTTGGGTCGGTATAGAATTTATCCATTATAGCTTCGAAAATAGCGTCTCGATAGCTGTACATTCTATTAGCTGAAACCGGTTTTCCGTCCTGGGTAGCTGTTCGTACCTTCTTGCTGATTTGAACAACCCTTGGATTCTCTTCTTTAGGCATTAATACTTCGCATTCACGATCTTCCATTTTTTCAATTCTCTCATTGGAGAACATCAAGTCAGCTATTTGGTCTGGGTTGCTAACCATGTTCATTCTGGGAGAAACTTCATCATCAATAGATAATTTGAATGCTTTCAGAATCAAGTCTGCTGAGGACTCAAGAATTTCTTCGAACTTATCATCAGCAGCTACTTTAGCGTCTACAAGCTTCATGCGATATGCAGAGATAGCATCAACTGACATCCAAAGATCCACTTCTTCCTTGGTACGATAGCTAGATGCGTCGGAAGGAGAATGACCACTGAATCGATAGGTAAGAGTATCCAATAGTACAGGACCTCTCTTCTCTTCCAATATCTTTTTCTTTCTCTTCATTACATCGATAACAGCCAGAGGATTGTATCCATCTACTCTTTCTGCATGCATTTGTTCTGGGTTAACACCAGCACCAAGTCTAGCTAAGACTTCAAAGCCCATGGTTTCACCAGCAGTCTGACCACCCATTCCATACAGGTTATTGTAGAAGTTGAAGATTAATGGTAGGCCACCTTTATAAGGCTCTTCCCAAAGCTTCTTGAACTGATCCATAGTAGCAAAACAGATAGCTTCCCAAACAGGTCCGCAACCTAAGGAAGCGTCTCCGATGTTGGCAATTACGATACCTTTTTTCTGGTTGACCTTCTTAAATAAAGCTGCACCAACAGAAATATCTGCAGAACCACCAACAATAGCATTGTTGGGGTAAATTCCAAATGGCGTAAAGAAAGCATGCATGGAGCCACCAAGACCTTTGTGGAAACCGGTCTCACGTGCAAAAATTTCAGCCAGGGTTCCATAAATCAAGAAGTCAATGGCTAACTCTTTTACGTTGTTCTTATCCTTTTGTTTTCCTTCAACTATTCTTAGAATGGAGCCATCAAAATAGTCTTCCATTACTTCCATTAGTTCTTTGTCGCTTAACTTTTCAATAGCAGACAGACCTTTGGCAAGGATTTCTCCATGACTTCTATGAGAACCAAAGATATAGTCGTCCTTATCGAGAATATAAGCCTGACCTACAGCGGAAGCTTCCTGACCAATGGATAGATGGGCAGGACCTGGATGGTTGTATTTGATACCATTGTATTCGCCTGTAGTCTTGATGGTATTGAGCATGGTTTCAAATTCACGAATAATGCTCATGTCACGATAAATTCTTAAGAAATCCTCTGTGGAGAAATTGGATTTCTCGTCGTCAATGGACTTGTTATATTGGTTTACGGGAATGTCTTGAAATTTTATATATCCGCTCTTTCTTACCTCAGCTGGATCGATAAATTGAGATTTAGGCATTAATAAACTCCTCCCTTTTAAAATTCAAATATGGTTTCTCTTATTATTTCACTAACGGTGGGATGAGGGAACACAAGCTCCTTAACATCGTCCACACGCATTTCCATCTCTATCATAAGTGCTGCTCCATATATGATCTCTGAAGAATAGTTACCGATCATATGAACACCAATGAGCTTATTGTGTTTCTTGTCTACCAGGATCTTGCAGATCCCGTCTCCGCCTTCATTTTCTGCCATATATCTGCCACTGTACATCATAGGCAGCTTTTTAACTTCGAACTCAATTCCCTTTTCAGCAGCGGTTTGTTCAGTTTCTCCTACACCTGCTACTTCAGGATTGGTATATATAACAGAAGCGATGGCATTGTAACGCATGGTATCCTTCTTGCCAAGTATATTGTTTACAGCTACCTCCGCTTCGCGGTAAGCAGTATGTGCTAACATGGACATGCCATTTACATCACCTGCAGCATAAACATTAGGAACATTGGTCTGACACTTGTCGTCTACCTTGACACGTCCTCTAATCAGCTCTACACCGATGTTTTCCAGACCCAGGCCTTCTGTAGCAGCTCTTCTGCCAATGCTCATTAATACTTTATCGGCATCTACTTTGTGAGTTTGTCCACCTGCTTCATATACTACGGCATTATCTTCTATCTTAGTTACTTTAGATCCAAGCAAGAATTTGATTCCCTTTTCCTCGTAATTTTTCTGAAGAATCTGGGAGATTTCAGAATCTGTAGGACCTGCAATGTGATCAAGCATTTCTATGATGGTTACTTCACTGCCAGCAGATTGGTAATAGGATGCCATTTCTAATCCAATTACGCCTCCGCCTACTATAGCCAGACGCTTTGGAACTTCCTCTAGGTCTAAAATCTCACGGTTTGTCAGCACAAAGCCGGATTCAAAGCCTTCTTTAACACCAGGAATTGGCGGCATTATTGGAACAGAACCTGTAGCAATAAGTAAGCGTCGTCCAACATAAGCATCATCGCCAACTTTAACTTCATAGCCTTCTGCATGGCGTCCTGCGATATAAGCTGCTCCGTCAACAACGGTTACTTTGTTTTTCCTCATCTTACCCTTAACGCCAGCTACTAACTTGCGAACAACCTTATCTTTTCTTTTGATAACTACCGGATGATTTAATACAACATCTGCAGCCTCTACGCCATACTTTGCTCCCTGTCTGGCATTGTCAGCAATCTTAGCTGAGTACAGCAGGGCTTTACTGGGGATACAACCTTCATTTAGGCATACCCCGCCTAAAAAACGTTTTTCAATTAACAGTGTGGACAAGCCGGCTTCTCCAGCACGCTCTGCGGCTAGATATCCTGCTGGGCCTCCACCAATCACAATCAATTCATATGTCATTTTCTCACCTCACCAGCAAAATGCTGAAGTTTTCCAAATTGGTCTTCAATTCCTTCAAGAACCTGGCTGCAGGTGCTCCGTCAATTGCCCTATGGTCAAAGGTTAGAGACAGCCCCATTGCTGGATAGAAGACAACTTCTCCGTCTACTTCTCGAGCCCGTTGCACTATGTTGTTAACCCCTAGTATTCCAGTTTGCGGAGGATTTAGAACAGGAGTAAAGCTTTCAATGTCCAAGGTTCCCAGGTTGGTTATGGTAAAGCTGCCATTTCTAAGAAGGTCAGGATTAATTGATCCAGATTTACACTCGTTAGCCAACTGCTTGGCTCTACGAGAAATTTCATTTAAAGAAAGGGTATCTGCTCCGAATATAGTTGGAACCATTAAACCACGTTCTGTATCAACTGCATTTCCAAGGTTAACATTATGGAAATAACGAACAGTGTTCTCTAGGAAGTGTGCATTTAGATCTTTGTGATTTAACAGGGTTCGAGATACAGCATATAAGATCATATCGTTGATAGTGATGTTCTCAAGACCAAGTCTGTCTTTGTCAGCCTTTAATTTCTTACGGAAAGCCAAAAGGTCAGTTGCATCAAAAGTAGCATTTAATGTAAGCTGTGCTGTTGTTGACAAGGACTGGTGCATTGCTTTTCCGATAACCTTACGTATGTTAGGTGTTCTTACCTCTTCATAACCTGGATCGGTAACCAACCAATTTGCAGAGGTGTCTCCTGGTTGTCCTGCAGGTGAAGCTGAAACGGTTGAAGTAGTAGCAACAATAGCTGCTGGTTCTTGAGCTGGTGCCTGTAGATCTGATGTCGTAATTCTTCCACCTAAGCCTGTTCCGGTAACTCCAGAAGGTGCTCCAGCTGTTGCAACTGCTTGAGCCGCAGGAGTCATCACTGGTCCAGAATCTCTAAGTGTTAAAATATCTTGTTCAATAATTCTTCCGTATGGGCCTGTGGGGGCAGCATATCGTACATCCAAGCCTAGTTTTTCAGCTAAGTTTCGTGCTCTTGGTGAAATCTTGACTTCTGCTGCATTCAAGGGAGCAACTTCTGCCTGTGTTTGAATTGCAGCTTGGGTTTCTGCTGCCTGAGAAGTGCTTTCTTCAGCAGGAGATGCTTCTACCTCCGCTTCTGATTCTGCACCTTTACTTTTATTGGGGTTAAACTCTTCTGCGCTTTCGCCTTCCTGACCAATTACGCAAACATTTAATAGCACAGGAACGTCGTCATCTTCTTCGAAAAAAATGTCCAGGAGAATACCCTCTTCCGGTGATTCTTCCTCAAAACTTGCCTTATCAGTTTCATAGGAGAATAAAATGTCTCCCTTGGAAACCTGATCGCCTTTTTTCTTATGCCATTTGGAAATGATACAACTTTCTACCGATTGACCCTGTTTGGGCATAATAACCGGTGTTGCCATAGAATCCCTCCTTACCTTGGTACGTTAGTTTTTTATAGTTAATTGATACTAGTTACTAGATATTAGTGGCACGAAAAGCTTAGTTGTTATAGATATTAGTAGTATAAAGTACATATTGTTAATGTAATCTTATTGGAGGGCTGACAGAGTCGTCAGCCCCTACAATGTTCACGTATCATAAATCTCCAGAGATAAGCTAAAATACCAATCGCCTATCACCAAGAGCCAATTCTGCCTGTATCTTTTATCCAATATCCAGTATCAAATCTTTCTACCTGTATCCAGTATCTAGATTGGTTTTGAATTAGCTAAAAGGTACTTTTCTGCATCTGCACACCACAAGCCATTGTTTTGCTCTACGATGTCAGCTAACTTAGCAAAGAGTGGGTCAGTCTTTCCCTTTTCACGGAAATCATTTATTGCCACCATGTCCATTTCAATATTGGTATAAACCAACTTTTTGCCTCCTGGGATATTGGGTAGATTCAAGGTGGTTTCCGGAGCGCTGTTTAAGCCGCCAACATGGGTAATCATTGCTATTGGATTGATCTGACCTTTACCCATCATGTCAAGGGCGATTCTTAAGTCTTCAGTGTTTCCGCCACTGGTACCTACAATATGATGATTGCTATAGTGAACATCATAGAAATTAAAGTTTGCAGAGAAACTTTGATCTGTGGGACCTGCAAAGAAATTCATACATGAATCATAACCCATAATCTGATTTCCCATTTCTACAACGGGTTTGACAGGTGCAAAAACAAATACGTCGTCATAGCCCTTTCCATCGGTTAGACTCATTATATAATCAACGCCTTTATCAGGAGATGCAGTGTTGACATAAATTAATTCTACCCCGTTTTTTGCTGCGTCTTCTACGGTATAAATTGAAGCGGCTCGTGCAAGTCTTTCCTCATTAATATCGGTTACAACTAAAAGCTTGGGTTTTCTTTCATTGTGAAGTGCATAGTCAATAGCTCCAAGACCCATGGGGCCTACACCTGCTAGGATGGCCATGTTTCCGCCTGGCTTAACTCCCATTTCGTGTTCGTAGCTGCCTGGTTTTACATGGTGGTAGTTTGCTCGAAAAGCGCCAATAATAGTGGACATGGGCTCAGCTAGTGAACCATAAAAATAGGAGTCTCCTTCATATGGCAATAGAGCTCCTTCCTCCATGATTACATTTGGAATTATAACATGAGTAGCTCCACCGCCAATATATTTAAATGAATACCCAGGAGCTGCATAAGGATTGTCCTTATGTGCAATGGCAGGCTGAACAGAGAATTTCTGCCCTTCTTGGAATTGTCCTTCCCACTTCTTACCTACCTTGAGAATTTTGCCACAGAATTCATGCCCCAGAATTATGGGGTTTTTATCCACATCATTTGGAACCCTTTTGTGATCGGGACCTTGAATCGCTGCTTTATAAGAAGACATACAGATACTATCAGACACGATTTGCGCTAAAATTTCATCTTCCTGCATTTCTGGAAGTTCAAACTCTTCTAAGCGTATATCGTTTTTCCCATACAATCGAATTGCCTTTGTTTTCATCAAATGTCACCCTTTCCTTAGAATATCTATTATTAATATACCTAGTATTTCTCGTTACTATTTTACCATAAGCAAAAAGGTAAATCAACACATTCCAACACAAATTTAAATTATATGGACACAAAACAACAAATATACTATAATAATAACTAAAATACAGATTATACATAATAAGGCATCTTCTTAATGCCAGTATTATTTAAGGAGGAAATCGTAATGCTTCAAAGATTGAAAGGACAAACAGCAATTATCACCGGTGGTGCTCAAGGTTTAGGAGAAGCGCTGGCTCAAAGATTAGACCAGGAAGGCTGTAATGTGGTAGTAGCAGATATCAATTTGGAATCAGCAGAAAAGGTTGTAGCATCTTTAAAAAATGGAGCTGCTTTTCAAGTAGATGTTTCCAATGAACAGCAGGTAGAGGAAATGGTGGATTTTACAGTTGAAAAGTTTGGTACTTTAGATTTGGTAGTTTCCAATGCAGCTATTCTAATTGCCAAATCGGTTACCGAGTTTACACCCAATGAATGGCGTAAAATGATGGATGTCAATCTAGTAGGTTACTTTCTTGTAGCTAGAGCAGCAGCCAGAGTTATGATTCCAAATGGAAAGGGCAACATAATCCAGATCAATAGCAAATCCGGCAAAAAGGGCTCTTACAAGAATTCTGCATATGCTGCTTCAAAATTCGGTGGCATAGGTCTAACCCAGAGTCTTGCTTTGGAATTGGCTGAGCATGATATTCGTGTCAATGCAGTCTGCCCTGGAAACTTGCTAGATTCGCCACTTTGGACCAACAGCTTGTTTAAGCAGTATGCTAAAAATCAAGGTATTACTGAAGAAGAAGTACGTCAGAAATATCTAAATCAGGTTCCTTTAGGTCGAAGCTGCCAATATGAAGATGTAGCAAATGCTATGGTGTTCCTGGCATCTGATGAGGCAAGTTACATGACAGGCCAGGCGATAAACGTCACCGGCGGCCAGGAAATGCGATAGGCACAAAAGAGCCATCATTAACGTGTCATTCCGAGCTGGCGAGGAATCTTAAGCAAGATCCTTCACTGCGTTCTGGATGACAATTATCTGTTGTGTCATTCTGAGTGCAACGAAGAATCTTAAACGGAGGGTATAATGAGTAAAGAATTACCACAGCTAATACAGGATCTAAATCACATAGATAAAGATGTACGATTGAAAAGCTTACGACAACTAATGGCTAAAATCAACAATGGTGAGCTACCACGACCGGAAACAGGAAATGATGTGAACAATCACATTCATACATCCTATTCCTTTTCTCCCTACTCCCCAACCAAGGCCGTTTGGATGGCCTATCAGTCAGGCCTGGCTACAGCAGGGATTATGGATCACGATTCCATAAGTGGCGCTGAGGAGTTTATTCAAGCTGGGAAAATTGCAGGAATCGCTACCACCATTGGCGTCGAATGTAGAGTGGATTTTTCTAAAACCCCACTGTCAGGAAGGCGCATCAATAACCCCGATCAAGATTCCATAGCTTATATGACTCTACATGGGCTACCCCATACTCATATTGGCACTATAAAGGAATACTTTAAGCCCTATCAGGAATACCGAAACCAACGTAATCGCCAAATGGTAGATAGAATCAATGATTTAACCAAGCAAGCAGAGCTTGCATTAAATTTTGATAAGCATGTAGTTCCTCTATCCAATTCAGAAGAGGGAGGCAGCATCACTGAACGTCATATATTATATGCCCTGTCACTAAGGCTTATTGAGCTATTTGGGAAAGGTGAAGCACTGCTATCCTATCTTAGCGGGCAATTGGGCTTAGAAATAAACAATAAAATTCGCAGCTTACTCAGCGACTTGGATAATCCTCATTATGAGTATGACTTGCTGGGGTTGCTAAAAGGAGAAATGGTTGCGTCTTTCTATATCAATGCAACTGATGAATGCCCCGACGTGCGGGATGTTATTGCATTATCAAAGGAAGTAGGGTCCATCTGCGCATATGCATACTTGGGAGATGTAGGCAATTCTGTTACTGGAGACAAAAAAGCTCAAAAATTTGAAGATGACTATCTGGATGAATTGTTTAATGTTCTAAAAGAACTTAAGTATCAAGCCGTTACCTATATGCCTTCGCGAAACACTCCCGCTCAGCTGGATCGCTTAAGAGCCCTATGTGATGAGCATGGTTTCTTTCAGATCAGCGGAGAGGATATCAATTCCTCACGACAATCATTTGTGTGTGCAGCAATGAGAGATGAAAAGTTTAAGAATTTATTTGATTCAACTTGGGCTTTGGTAGGCCATGAGTTGGCTTCTACAGAGGATTTAAATAAAGGATTGTTTGCTGAGGAATCAATCGAACGAATTCCGAGTTTAAAAGAACGAATCCAGATTTACAAAGAGATTGGGTTAAATAAATCAAGTATATAATACTACTTAAGATTCTTCGTTGCACTCAGAATGACACGCTTAGTAGTTTTGTCATCCTGAACAGAGTGAAGGATCTGGAATACAGAATGGCAGGACTGATAATTGATAAAAGTAAGTTTAAATAATAGGGCAGGTGAAAATGTGTTTGGAATTGAGCGAAGGAATCACCTTTTATCACTCCTACAGGAAAAAAAGAGTATAACAGTACAGGAAGCAGCAGTTATCTTTAAAGTAGCTGACGAAACAATACGTAGAGACTTTCGTGCAATGGAAGGCCAGGGCTTGATTGTTCGAACCCATGGCGGAGCTCTGCTGGCAGACGATATTAACCTCGAGCATTCACTGGAAATTCGAGAAGGAATAAACATAAAAGGCAAGGATATTATGGGCCGTAGAGCTGCTGAGCTGGTTAATGACAGGGATACTTTATTCTTGGACGCCAGCACCTCTTCACTGTATGTAGCAAAGCATTTAAATGATAAGAAAGGCTTGACTGTTATCACCAACGCAGAGCTTATAGTTTTGGAATTAGCTAAGTGCGATGACATTACCCTAATTTCTACTGGAGGCTATGTAAGAAAAAAGAGCCTGTCGTGTGTTGGACAGGCTGCTGAAAATGCTATTAGCAGTTATCATGCAGATAAGGTGTTCTTCTCATGCAAGGGGTTTTCCCCCCGTTTGGGAGCTACAGATTCCAATGAACAGGAATCCAGCCTGCGTAAACTGATGATCAAGCATTCCGGAGAAGCCATTTTCCTTTGCGATCATACGAAGTTCGATAAGGTAGGCTATATAGCCACCGCCCAACTGGAGGATATTAATTGTTTGATCACCGATACCCAGCTGCCAGCAGGATGGGAAAAAGATTTTCAGGATAAAGGGGTTAAGATTATTTTTCCAAATTCTTAACCAGACTTTTACGGTACTTTTCACTTTCCCAATTGGCAATGAAGTTAATTTCATTTTGTTGCATGGATTTAACCGATATTCCTAATCTTTCTATTTGGTCAATGATGTATACATAGGCCAACATCGACTCTTCCATGGTCTGAGCTTCAGATTCAGTGGTTAGATAGATAATCTCTCCCGTTTGGGAGTTGATGTTAAGCTTGTTGTCCATAGCATCGATTGAAAGATTACCGTTTAGATATACCAATTGATCCGGATACAACACTATTAGGTCAAAGAAATCATTATCAATTTTATGTGATTTAAAATAATCAATTAAATACCCTGTCCTGCTTATGAATTTGTTTTCCTCTATCTTGGAAAGCTGCATTTGGGGATAGGGTTCTTTGATTCCAAAATGCTCTTTTATTAGTTCGTTAGCCTTTTCATGCAGGGCTACACATTCTTTAGGGTCATCAGCTGTTGCTATAAGACCATGGTTTTCCATAAGTATAATCTGGACTTTCTTACCTTGTTCAATTTCTTTCTCATACGTTTCAAGGGCATCCTTAATCCTCAGTGTTAGGCTAAAACCGGGATTAATATAAGGAATCCAAACTACTCCAAAGCTCTCATCTGAAAATATTTCATCCATAAGTTCCCTGCCATTTTGCGAACAGCAAACAAGATTGGCATAAACAGGGTGAGTATGAATGACGTATTTTTGCAGGAGAGAATGAAACCCAGCTTCCACTGAAGGCCTCAGCTTTTTAAGGCCTTCAACTTCCACAATGTTAGCTTTCACTATTTCAGTACTTTCTTTTTCATAATCCTTTTCTTGACTCAGATCCACCTGACTATAATACTCAAAAATATTCTTATAATTGACTACTACATAGCCTTCAGTGGGCGTGATTTGTTTCAACTTGTATCCAGAAGCCTTCACTGCCATCAGTTCATCATTCAGCTTTACTGATGTATTACCACCGCCGCCTTGAGTATATTCTATAGGAAGACCTACTTCCTTAGAAATATACTCAAAGTTATTCAACTCTTTATTAAATATGATGGTTACCCCCTTTTTATAGATTCTTCACTACGTTCTGAAAGACACGACAGATTCTTCTCTGTGCACTGAATGACCTCTTAGGTATTTTTGTCATCCAGAGCAAAGCAAAGGATCTTAGAATTCCGCAGAGTTTGGTGTTCTTGGGAAAGGAATAACGTCACGGATGTTGGTCATGCCTGTCATGTACATAATAGCCCTTTCAAAGCCCAGACCAAATCCAGCGTGATGAGTGCCACCATATTTCCTTAGATCACGGTACCACCAATAATCCTCTTCCTTCATTCCCATTTCCTTAATTCTTGCATCCAGCACATCCAAACGCTCTTCTCTTTGACTGCCTCCGATAATCTCACCAATAGCGGGAACCAGCAAATCTGTGGCTGCTACTGTTTTACCGTCATCATTCAAGCGCATATAGAAGGCTTTGATGTCCTTAGGATAATCCGTAACAAAAACCGGCTTTTTGAAAACCTGTTCAGTCAGATAACGTTCATGCTCAGTCTGCAGGTCTGTACCCCATTCTACCTTATATTCGAATTTATCATTATTCTTTTTCAAGATTTCTACTGCGTCTGTATAGCTAATCTGGCCGAATTCTGATTCAACTACATGGTTTAATCGCTCTAATAAGCCCTTGTCTACAAACTGATTAAAGAATTCCATTTCCTCTGGTGCATTCTCCAGGACATACTTAAATATGAACTTTATCATATCTTCCGCTAAAATCATGTCATCCTGCAAATCAGCAAAGGCTATTTCAGGCTCAATCATCCAGAATTCTGACGCATGACGAGGGGTATTGGAATTTTCAGCTCTGAAGGTAGGTCCAAATGTATACACATTTCTGAAAGCCATAGCATAAGCTTCAGCTGCTAATTGCCCACTGACAGTAAGATTGGTTTCCCGTCCAAAGAAATCCTGAGAAAAATCAATGTTACCTTGGTCTGTTTTAGGTAAGTTCTCTAGATCTAATGTTGTAACCTGAAACATTTCACCTGCACCTTCTGCATCACTGGCTGTGATTATGGGCGTATGAACATAAACAAAGTCCCGTTCCTGGAAAAACTTATGTATGGCATAAGCTAAAACTGAGCGAACTCGGAATACAGCAGAAAAAGTATTGGTGCGAGGACGCAAATGCGCAATGGTCCTTAAATATTCAAAGCTGTGGCGTTTTTTCTGCAGGGGGTACTCCGGAGGGCAATGTCCTTCCACCTGTATGTTCGTTGCTTTAATTTCAAAAGGTTGCTTTGCATTTGGTGTAGCCACCAGAACACCCTTAACTAAAATGGAAGTTCCAACTCCTAAATGGGTGATATCCTTGAAGTTATCCAACTTCTCATCTTCAAATACCACTTGAAGGGTTTTGAAAAAGCTTCCGTCATTTAGTTCAATGAACCCAAAAACCTTGGAATCTCTGATGTTTCGAATCCACCCCGAGAGTGCGATTTCTTTGTCGAGGTAATCCTCAGTCTGCCTGTAAACTTGTTTGACTGTTGTTATCTTTGTGTCTTTCACATTACTAACTCCTTTATTATAAACTTGATATGTATCAGATTGTTTACCTGTGTTATAGTTTGTAGTCTAACCGTTTCTATTAGCAAATACGCCTAATTGTCTTTCAACTCTACTCACCAGAAGTGGACTTCCCTTGCTGATTGGTTGTTTTACTCTTACTACTTTTACGACTAGCAGTTGATTTACTAGAGTATGTCTTCTTTCTCGGATAGTCCTCCTTAGGAAAAACCACATTTACCTTGCGAGCATTTGCTTCCTTCACAATATAGTCCACATATCTGACTATGCTGCCCATAAACCGTTCTGGCTTCATTTTTCCTTCGGCAATGCTGCCTAATGCTCTCTCCCATTTACCTGTGGTTTCTGGAGACTTCAACTCCTCTGGCACCACTTCTATAAGGCTTCTACCCTTCTCCGTCGGGATAAGAGCTTTACCCTTTCGTGAAACATATGCTACCTGCAACAAGCGTTCAATAATTGCCGCCCTGGTGGCTGGAGTGCCTAGCCCTCCATTCTTTAGCTGTTCTTTCAGCTCTTCATCCTCCACAAATCGTCCTGCATTCTCCATGGCAGATAGCAAGGTAGCTTCTGTGTACGGTTTAGGTGGTTGTGTCTTTTTTGATACAACCTTTGCATTTTCCGCTGTTACAGTCTGTCCCTGTTCCAGCTCAGGTAAAGGCTGGTTCCCCTCTTCCTTCTTCTTGCCTTGTTCCTGAGGCTCTGCCTGATATAGAGACTTCCAACCTAAGCTCTTTTGAACGATTCCCTTGGTATAAAAGGTCTCTTTTTCTACCTCTGTATGAATTTGTGTTTCCTCATACTCGTAAGGTGGATAAAAGACTGATAGAAACCTTCTTACTATAAGATCATAAACTTTTTCTTCATCTGGAGGCAATGAAGCTCTTCTCTTGGTTTTGGTGGGAATTATCGCATGATGGTCAGAAACCTTTGAATCATCCACCAATCGCTTGCTAGTCGGAAGTTTAGCTTGGGAAAGCAGTGGCTTAACAAATTCAGAGTAGGGTTCCTGATTTAAATTCTGCACCAGTCCAGGCAAGGTAGTAACCAGGTCGTTGGTAAGATATCTGCTGTCTGTCCTGGGATAGGTTATTAATTTTCGGCTCTCATACAGCTGTTGGGCTGTTTTCAAGGTTTTCTGAGCAGAAAATCCATACCTGCGGTTTGCATCCCGTTGTAACTCGGTTAAGTCATATAGCTGGGGAAAAAGCTGTCTTTTCAATTCCTTGGACACTGATTGAACCTGACCGATTTTCTTTTTCACCTTATTTGCTATGGCAAGGGCTTCTTCTTTCTTAAATAGTTTAGTCTGGGAAACCGCTTTCTGGTACCAGATGCCCTCATAGCTTCCAAAATTACATAGAACCTCCCAATATTCTTGCGGGACGAAGGAATCTATCTCCTTCTGCCGAGAAACCAGTATGGCCAAGGTGGGAGTTTGAACCCGCCCTATAGATAGAAGGTTGTTGTACTGAATGGTAAAAGCACGTGAACCATTGATACCGACCAACCAATCTGCTTCAGAACGACATCTGGCTGACTCATACAAGAAGTCGTATTCACTACCAGACTTTAACCTTGAAAAACCTTCTTGAATGGCTTCATCGGTCATGCTTGAAATCCAAAGCCTCTGAAAAGGTTTTTCACAAGCTGCCATCTGATAAATGTAGCGAAATATCAACTCTCCCTCACGTCCACTGTCCGTAGCACAGATGAGGGAAGACACCTCCTTATCCTTCATTAGCTTTTTCAGCAGGTTAAATTGCTTTTTAGTCCTTGGCAGAACCTTTAGCTGCATCTTATCCGGGATGATAGGTAAGGTGTCCATAGACCACCTTTTATACCGCATATCATATTCTGCCGGTTCCTGTAAGGTGACCAGATGACCAATGGCCCAGGAAACGATGTAGGAATCATTGTAAAGAAAGCCGTCCCCTTTTTGAGAGCATTTCAATACTCTTGCAATATCCCTTCCAACAGAAGGTTTCTCTGCAATAATAAGAATCTTCCCCATCTTCTCCCCCCTTATATTGTCATCCTTTTATTAAGTAGGCGTTGCTCTTTTACTTTCTTTATGCTGCAGGTAGCGTTGCTTACCTGTTTCAAAGCATTCAATTTCTTCAGGCGTAGATAACTTCAGCCTAGGTACCTGATTTGGAAAGCCGTGGTCGTCTAAAGATACCATTGTAAAGTAAGCGGTCAAAGCAATTTCAGGAGGCTTTTCCTCCTGCAAGTATTCTGCTTCTACTGTAACAGAAATCTCCATAGAGGAGCGCCCAACAAAAATGAGCTTTGCTCGACAGGTAACCAGAGCTCCTACAAAGATAGGTGTATGAAATATAAGCTCGTCCACCCTGGCTGTAACAATATTGGTACGCGCATGACGAGCAGCTGTCACTGACGCTGTGGTGTCCATCATCTTCATAATCTCACCGCCATGGACATTTCCAGCAGGATTAGCCTGGCTGGGCAGCATAACCTGAGACATAATTGCTTTCGATTGTTCAACGGTTTTTTCTTCCATAGAAAATACCTCCTATTTCTTATTGACCATTATATAGAAAACAAAACTAAAAATCAATGAAAGCTGAGGAAAGCTGAGGAAGGAAAATATAACTTGATTTTTCGACTCTATCTGATACAATTAGTATGACAAATTTTCTACATAAGAATATTGAAACAAAATTAAAGGAGTGATTGAACTATGCCTATCGTTACCTCGACTGAAATGTTTAAGAAAGCATACGAGGGTGGTTACGCCATCGGCGCATTCAATGTAAATAATATGGAGATTATCCAGGGCATTACAGAAGCTGCAAAGGAAGAAAATGCCCCACTTATCCTGCAGGTATCAGCAGGTGCTAGAAAATATGCTAACCACACTTATCTCATGAAGCTGATCGAAGCTGCAGTAATCGAAACAGACCTACCCATTGTAGTACATCTAGACCACGGAGAAGATTTTGAAATTTGTAAATCCTGTATTGATGGTGGTTTTACCTCCGTTATGATTGATGGTTCTGCACATTCATTTGAAGAGAACATCAGACTTACCAAGCAGGTTGTTGAGTATGCCCACGACAGAGGCGTTGTAGTAGAAGGCGAATTAGGTCGTCTTGCCGGCGTAGAAGATGATGTTAACGTAAATGCTGAAGATGCCAGCTATACCAAACCTGAACAGGTTCAGGAATTTGTTGAAAGAACTGGAGTAGACTCCTTAGCTATCGCTATCGGCACCAGCCACGGAGCTTACAAATTCCAGGGAGAAGCAAAACTTCGTTTTGATATACTTGAAAAAATCGGAGAACTTGTCCCCGGTTTCCCAATTGTTCTTCACGGTGCTTCCTCTGTTATACCCGAATACGTAGAAATGATTAATAAGTATGGCGGCAACATGCCTGGCGCACAGGGTGTCCCTGAAGAAATGTTAAGAAAAGCTGCTTCCTTATCAGTTTGCAAAATCAACATTGACTCCGACATCCGTTTAGCTATGACCGGAACTATCCGTAAGCATTTTGCTGAGAATCCTGGTGATTTCGATCCTAGAAAATATTTGGCTCCAGCAAGATCCGCTATTAAAGAATTAGTTCGCAACAAACTGGTCAATGTACTAGGTTGCAACAACAAGATCTGATAAAAAAAGAAATTTGAATTTGAACTTAGAATTAGAGAAGGACATTTCATTTGCGCAACAAGTGAAATGTCCTTTTTTCTTGCGATCGCTACTATTCACAGCCAGTCAAGTGTAATAAGTTTATTCTACTCACTTCTATTACATGAATCATTTGATGTCATCCTGAGTGCAACGAAGGATCTTAAAGAGCTTGCTGAATTGCATCAACAAAATCCAATATATCTTCCTCTTCCATATCGAAAGAGGTCATCCAGCGATACTCCCCTCTGTCCTCATTCCAAGGATAGAAGGAATAACTCTGCATTAATTGTTCTGATACCCCAGGGGGCATTGATACAAAAACCCCATTAGCTTCTACAGGCTGAGTGATTTCAATTCCGGGTATTTTTTCCACTTTACTTGCTAGCAGTGCAGCCATAGCATTAGCCTGCTTTGCGTTTCTTAGCCAGAGGTCATCTGTCAATAATGCTTCAAATTGAACGGCAATATATCTCATTTTGGAGGCAAGCTGCATGCCCTGCTTGCGAATATATTTATAATCTTGAGCAAGCTTTCTATTAAAGAATATGACTGCTTCACCAAACATCAATCCATTTTTGGTTCCACCAAAAGACAGTACATCGATACCCACATCAGCTGTAATTGTCTTCAAGGAAACGTTCAAGCTTGCGGCAGCATTAGCTATCCTTGCTCCATCCATATGAACCAGTAATACTAATTTAAATTAAAAACATAGAAATATTTTGGAATATATGATACAATGA
>CAYFSR010000030.1:0-20596 GCA_964345785.1 uncultured Eubacteriales bacterium
TCCAATAGACCAATATTATTGTCCATCTGACTAATCTTATTGTCCATATGATCAATCTTATCGTCCATTTGATTAATCCTATTGTCCATGTGATCAATCTTATCGTCCATTTTTTTTGCTAGCCAGATATTCTTATTTTTTGTCCTAGAGAAAATATAGACTGAAGCACGTCCAAAATCTTCTCCTATGATATTTCCAAAGACAATCATGTAAGTAATGAAAGGCGTGGAAAATATTATAATATCAAGCATGGCGGAAATATTGCGTGAATTAACTCCTCCTAAGATATATAATAAAAATAATTCTATTGTAACTGTACCTCGGTTACCGACATACAGAATAATAACAATTCCAATAATAATTGAAATTAAACACTTTAACAAATATTGTAGATTCTTTGATATATGGTACTTATAAAATATCTGCTGTTTTGTATGTAAATTTCTCATTAAATAGCACAACCCCCAGTATGAATATACATCGTGCAATCGTGATTCCTATTGTATGTATATTCAAAATAGTATTGTCTGTATTATCGATAACGGATAAGAGAGGATCCAAAAATATCGAAAAGTAAAAAAAGAAATGACCCAGGACTGCAAAATAATCATAAACAGTCAACCCCATTATAAGCATTGGTCCCAACGCTTCATTTCTGGTTAACAAGTGGATATATGTGGATATCATGCCTATCTGGAGGAAAACAAGGATGAATTGTATAAAAACTAGGATGTAATAACTAAAATGACGATTCTCTTGATAGACATTATGAAATAGAGTAAAAAGAAGCAAAAACGGTAAACCAAATAGAATGGTTTCAATCAGCAGGTATTTCTGACGCAAAATGAACATTCTAAAATTGCTATTTAGTCTAGTCATGCAAAATATATGTGAAATAGTTCTAGTTCTCCTATTGATATAGAACAGGAAAGCAGGGCATAGCAAAAAACTGATGTTGGAGGGATAGGTAAATACATCCAGTTTTACTCCTGATGGAGGTACCGTTTCTATCACTATAACTGCTAATATGCTATATATAAGAAAAAGAAAAACTAAATCCTTGAATTTGGCAGTATTCTTTAGAATTTGCATCATTTTATAATATGTCCCTTTCCCCTCGTATTCTGTAAAATAATAAGAGAATTCCCAGTAGGAGAAGGAAGGCAATCATATAATAAAAATTCATTATGTTTACCCCTTTTATGGTAGGTTGGCCAAGCAGGTAATACATAATAACATAGTCATTCATGTTTATTGTAATAGCAAATAAAGCTATGATAAAGCTAAAGATTGTTGAGAATGTGAGCATGACCAACTTGTTGAGTTTCTTATAAAACAAAGAAAAGCTAAAGGACACTAATCCTAAGGTTGCCCCATATATCCCCACTAGAAGTATATGTAGATAATTATAAGCCATTGGCCTATTGTAATATAAGCTGGAATAAGATAGTCTCGATTGTTCATATTCTAAATTAAAAGGCAAATAATAACCTGGATCAACACGAATTTCGTGTGGCGGGTAAGCAATTTGGCATAGTAATTGATTTATGATGAATGGTAACATGGAAATGAATAAAGAAGAAAAGAAAACAACAATTGCCTTCGACCAAAAGTATACACATCTACCCTTTTTTACGATATATACCGCTGTTGTTTTATGAGTTTTCTCATTAAAGAATGTGTCGGAATGCATGATAGACGAAAATAAAGGTATAATAAATGGAAGTAAAAATAAACCGATTGTAGAATCCCTTACTAAGGACACCTCACACATCGACTTTATATATCCAGTATGACTAATCCAAGGATAATCAACCATATGATAAATTAAACTTAAAACAGCAATTACAGCAGATGTGAAAATCAGAAACCAAGTTGTTTTTTTGTAGTATAATTTCTTGAATTCATGCACAATGCATATGAGCATAATATCATTCCTTATATAGAAATTATAGGGAATTGATCATTTCTAGTTTTCGGTTGAACATTTCATATGTCTATTTGTTGAATAAATTAAAATCCACTAGTTGAATTCGACCCTACCTGCGATTTTCTGACCGCCAAGCACGCCGATTTCATTATATACCATGAGCCTCATACTGGTTCTTGCTGTAGGTACCAAGATATAATTCATGTTATAGGTTTTGTTCGCATATGCTATACGATCATTGGTACATGCAGACCACCAATTCCCTTAAGAATAGTTTACCAGCAACGGTAATACTTGTAAACAATAAAACATCGACATGACCCGACACATTACGCTTAACATAGGATTTTCAATGTATTACTGGTTGCTGTATCCTGCTATATTAACAGCATTTCAACCTCTTGCGTTGAATGGGTCATTATGATATTGTTATGTGTGTACAAGCTATAATGAAGTATAAATTGATAGGAGATTTTAATGATAAGTAGTTTTAATGAAATGGGGCTATCAGAGCCCTTACTAAGAGCCTTGAAGGATATGGAATTTAATGAACCAACCGAGGTTCAATCCAGGGCTATTCCCCATGTTTTAGATGGTAAAGATGTAATTGTCATGTCCAAAACAGGTAGTGGAAAGACAGCTGTTTTTGGCATGTCCGTGCTTCAATTAACTGATCCAAAAGCACCAGGCCCACAATGCCTCATTTTGGAACCAACGCGAGAGTTGGCAGTTCAGGTAGATAATGACCTAAGAAGAATGGCTAAGTATGTACCCCACTCTTCCACCGCTGTATATGGACAGCACAACATGAACACAGAGATTCGTGCCCTAAATGACAATGTCACCTTCGTTACTGGAACTCCTGGCCGCGTTTACGATCATATACAGCAGAATAATCTTAAAACAAAGAATATTAAGTATTTGGTTTTAGATGAAGTAGATAGAATGATGGATATGGGTTTTATCGATCAAGTCCGCCGAATTATCAGGACCCTGCCTAGGAACCGGGTAACCCTCCTGTTTTCAGCTACTATTCCCCCGGAAATTGCACGGTTATGTGAGCAATTTATGAAGGATCCTGTTAGTATAAACATTGAATCCGAGACCTTGACCGTAGATTCCATTGAACAAAAATATTACCGGGTGGAAAGAAAAGAAAAGCGGACTCAGCTAAATCGTATTTTATTGATGGAACAGCCTGAAACCTGTATGATTTTTTGCAATACAAAAATAGCCGTAGATCAGGTTCAGAGTTTCCTCACTCGACAAGGTTATGCTGCACGGGCACTCCATGGGGACATCCCTCAAAACAAGAGAATGACTAATATTCAGCAGTTTAAAAAAGGAACATACCACATCCTGGTTGCAACGGATGTAGCAGCAAGAGGAATTCACATAGAAGATTTATCTCTGGTAATAAATTATGATGTGCCATTTGAAAAGGACAGCTATATTCACCGAATAGGCCGAACAGGCCGAGCTGGTCATGAAGGAAAAGCTATCTCTTTTGTTACTGGAGAGGATATTATGACGCTTTACGCTATTGAGGAGCATATAGGAGCCATGATACCAGAAGAAAGCCTTCCTACAGATGGGGAACTAGCCGAACGCAAAGCAGATGCTGATGAATGGGTTAAGGCCCATGCACTAAAAGGTCAGCCTGGCAAGCAGGCAACTTCCCAAAACAAGCCTTCTCGTAAAAAGCCATATCAAAAAACTGGAGCAAAAAGGCAGAGTCCAGGCCAAAGTCAGGATCAAAGGCGGGATTCAAGCAGGCAGCCCGCTGGAGCAAAAACAAGTTCTGGTAAAATAGGGCAACAAGGAGATACCGCTAAGCAGACACAGCAGAATGTCAATCAGCAGTCACAGCAAACTTCTGCTAATGAGCGTAAGACTAGCTCCTATAATCGTAATAAGGGACAATCCTGGAGCCAGCGCAAGACACAGGAAAATGTGGAACGTAAGAATGCTCAGACTATCAGGAGTGAACAGCAGGCTAAAGATACTAATGCCAAATCAGCAGTTCAGCATCGAGCCAAGGATCCGAAGGCTGTACAAGCTGCTCAGGCTGCTCAAAAGCAATCACAGCCACAGGCAAGCCCTGAGAAGAAATCCTTACTGAAGCGGATTTTCAGTAGAATAGTTGGAAAATAAGCTAATATAATTATATTAGTTACCTTGTATTATATTTGTCTATATTTTGAGAGTGAGGTCAAGTTATGAAAAACACAGAGCTCCTGAAAAGCAAAAAGATTCACTTTATAGGCATAGGCGGGACGAGTATGAGCGGATTAGCTCATATAGCGCTGCATAAGGGTTTTAAAATTTCCGGTTCGGATATGCGACCCTGTGTCTATACTGAAAAATTCGAAAAAGAAGGACACCATATATCCATTGGACATCATGCAGGGAATATTCCCGATGACTGCGATCTTGTGGTATATACTGCTGCTATAAACAATAATAATCCAGAAATGGTTGAGGCAGCCAGGCGAGGCCTGCCTATTATGCAGCGTAAGGAGTTCCTTGGTTATCTAACAAGCCTATACCCCAAGACTATTGCTGTATCTGGCACCCACGGGAAAACCACTACTTCTTCTATGATCTCCATGATGTTGCTTCATGCAGATCTTGATCCTACTATAAGTGTTGGAGGTACCATCCCTGAACTTGACAATAATTTTAGAGTAGGTAACAGTGATTATTTTGTTACAGAGGCTTGTGAATATGTTGATAGCTTCTTGCACTCCAAGCATCAAATAGGAGTTATTTTAAATGTAGAAGAGGACCATCTGGATTACTTCAAAGATGGTATTGAGCAGATTCGCACATCTTTTTTGAAATTTGCTCAGATTGTACCTAAAGATGGTCTGCTAATTCTTAATGGCGATGACAAGGAATTATCATTTATAAAGGAAGCTTGTGATTGTCAAGTAATCACCTTTGGTCAAGATACAGGGAACGACTATCGTGTAATGAATATTAAATATAATTCCTTGGGATTACCTGGCTTTGATATCTATAAACATGGAAAATTTTATGGGCATTTTAAGTTGGCGATACCAGGCCATCATAATATTGAAAATGCTCTTGCCACTATTATCTGTGGGGATTATCTTGGCATTTCACAAGAAAGCATCAGCCAAACGCTGATGAAGTTTCACGGAGCAAAACGTCGCTTTGAGCTTCGTGGCGATATAAATGGTGTTAAGGTATATGAGGATTATGCCCATCACCCTACAGAAGTGAAGATAACAATAGAAGCTTGTCGTAATTACGATCACCGCAAGCTATGGGTTGTGTTCCAGCCCCATACCTATTCAAGGGTATATTATTTCTTTGACGAGTTCGCAGAAGCCCTGGGCTTATGTGACTTTTTAATTATGAATGATATTTATTCGGATCGTGAGGCTAATGCCTGGGGAGTATCAAGTGAAATGCTGGCAGAGGCGGTTACAGAACGCTACGGGACTCCCTCTGCATGTATCAGTGATTTTGATGATATAGCCAACTTCCTGGCTGAAAGAGTTCAACCTGGAGACTTTGTGCTTGTCGCTGGATCGCAAAGCATAAATCAGGTAGCTTTTATGCTGGTAGATAGGTTGAATGATCATCTGGTACTGGATGATATAGCAGCAAGTATAGAGTAATGTCATTCCGAGTTATTAACTCTGCAGAGCGTAAAAACATAAGAATAATAATAAAGCATATTGATAGTAATGCAGAAATGACGCCAGCTGAAATATAAGCAACTGACGTCATTTTATTTATGTTGTTTTGTATTATGCTATTTCATTTCACTAATAGCACTTGTTAGAGATTGGATGGAAGCCGTTAGGGATTCCATCTTTTTTTCTATCCGCACCAGAAGGTAAACGGAAATAGCAATGGGAAATCCGATATCAGCAATCATCTTAAGTATTGGTTCCACACCTCTCCCCTCCTTTCAATTCAAACTGCTCATACTAGCTAGATATGCTCATAATTGTCTATTTTCTCACAAATGTTCTTTTAGTGAAAAAGAGGAGCGAAACTCGCTCCCCTCTCTTTTTGTTATGCGAATACAATAGGTTCTGTCTGAGTAGTAATCAACTGAGCGCTGTCAATCTCAGCCACCCCGCCTTCAACAGCAAAGAGATCCTTACTAATCACCAGATTCATAGCATCCTGGATTTCCAACGGTGTCAAGTCCTCCTTAGGGTTGTCCAAAGTCAGACGATAGCTTCTACCTGCACCGGTTTTGAAGATCATTTCCAACATTGTCTCCATTCATTCTCACCTCCTTCTCCCTGGCAATTCACGTTCCTAGGGGCTTATTATACGTTTACTAAATCTGTCTGTGCTACTTTACGGATAACATTTACGGGGTAAGCTTGCAATGAAGCTAATCCGATTGCTACATCATAAATGTCCTGATCAGCGCTTTCAGGTTTTACATTGCTGAGAGACTTAGAGGCAGTAATCTTCTTCCCATCACCGTCAGTTCCAAGGTCAAACTGAATCTGAACCCTGGTGCTGTAAGGTCTGTTTTCTAATGCCATGGTTTGCACCTCCTTCCTGCTTAACTGGCAAGGCTGGATATCCGTTTTTGCCTTACAACTAATAGATTTCAAACAGAAATGCAAAAAGGACACCTTTTTTGGTGTCCCTAAAGTTTATTACGCTAACTGCGCCAGTGCTTGCTAAAAATGATTTATTTTATGTTGCCCGTTACTCCTCTATTTCCTTTGGTTCCTTCTTCTTATCAAAGAACGATAGTACGAATGTGGTTATGCCCAGGCCAATAGTAATATATAACAGTATACGATTGTTATCTATGGGGCAAACACCAGCTGGAAGTGATCTTCTCACCAAATAAGTGCTGATGAGTATATAAGCTCCCAGGATTATGGTTAAGGCAAATGTAATGTTTCCAATTATAGAAATTGTTTTTCGAGACATAGTCAAACAAGGGCTCCTTCCTTTGATTCTCTTAAATATAATACACTGTTTCATCCTATTGAAAACGTGAATTTAGGATTTAGTATAAGAGAACTCCTAAAGAGTGTTCAGGACATATTTCCTTAGGGCATATGCAACCCCCGCCTCATCAACGGATTTGGTCACGAAATTGCTTATTTCCTTTACCTCATCCAATGCATTATCCATGGCAATGCTAATTCCAGCATGCTTCATCATATCCATATCGTTTAAGCTATCCCCCATGGCAATGCAGTTTTCCAGAAGCAGCCCTAAGTGGTCTAGTATGATTTCCATCCCGCGAGCTTTGCTGTTTCCCTTTAGGGCACATTCAAAATAATGTTCGTGCTCGATATATAAAAAATCATCCTGAAACAATTCTCTTTCCTTGTCGGTCATAATGCCTCTAGTAAGAAAAATATGGACCTTGCTATCCGGGTAATACTTTTCAAAATCATCAGGTGAATTTATGGGTATCATTCCGTTGTCATGTTTCGGATGAATGACAAATACCTTTTCATCACCCTCTATAAAGCAGGTTCTTCCTTCTGATAGAAAATGCTCTGAAACCATTCTAAGCTGGTTCCGACTAAAGTAGGAATTATGCAAAACATCATCTCTGAAACGGGCATATGCACCTAAAGCCGATACAGCCCCATCTAAGGGTACAGTATCAAATACTACGTCAGGAATATGAGCATAAGATCTCCCTGTATTGACAAACACAAAATGGTTCGCTTCCCTAACTTCTCGTATAACATCGATGTTTTCCTGCGGAATACCTGAATCACTATATAAAGTTCCATCTATATCTAAAAAAATTGCAAATTGTTTGCGCATACTTCTCTCCAATATATTGTTTTTTAACCCCTTACTTTGTAGGTCATCTCTTCGTTCTAAAATCTCTATTATTTATAAGCTTACTGAACCGTATCTATTTTATAACACAATTGTATTAAATACAAATCAGTAACATACTTCGCTAATCAAAAAAATCCCGCCAGAAGAAATCCTGACGGGACAATAGATATAATATTATTGTGCCATGAAAAGCTCGATGTCGTCCTCAACAGTACCAATACCGGCGATCCCAAAGTTCTCAACAAGCACATTGACTACATTTGGTGACAAGAATGCAGGCAGGGTTGGCCCTAAGTGGATATTCTTAACACCTAGATAGAGTAATGCAAGTAGAACAATGACTGCTTTTTGCTCGTACCAAGCTATGTTAAAGGAGATTGGCAGATCGTTGATATCATCCAGCTCGAATACTTCCTTTAGCTTCAATGCAATTACTGCTAGTGAGTAAGAGTCATTACACTGTCCAGCATCCAATACTCTTGGTATACCTCCGATATCTCCAAGAGGAAGTTTGTTATAACGATACTTAGCACAACCAGCTGTCATGATAACAGTATCATTTGGTAGCTGCTCAGCAAAATCAGTGTAGTAATTTCTGGATTTCATTCTCCCGTCACAACCAGCCATAACAAAGAATCTTTTAATTGCACCAGTCTTAACAGCGTCAACAACTTTATCAGCTAATTCCATAACCTGATTATGAGCAAAGCCGCCCACTATTGTTCCAGACTCAATTTCTTTTGGAGCTGGCAGAGTTTTGGCTAAAGCGATAATTTCAGAAAAGTCTTTATTTCCGTTTTCATCAGCTTCTATGTGTACACATCCTGGATATCCGGAAGAACCAGTGGTGAAAATTCTATTTCTGATTTCTTCTTTTCTTGGAGGAACAATGCAGTTAGTGGTAAATAAGATAGGCCCTCGGAAGCTTTCAAATTCAGTAGTTTGCTTCCACCATGCATTTCCATAGTTACCAACAAAATGATCATATTTTTTAAAGGCCGGATAATAGTGAGCAGGTAACATCTCACTATGAGTGTATACATCAACGCCAGTTCCTTCAGTCTGTTTCAGCAATTGCTCTAGATCAGTGAGGTCATGTCCAGAGATAAGAATAGCCGGGTTTTCTCTAACGCCAATATTAACCTCGGTAATCTCAGGGTTTCCATATTGCGAAGTATTAGCTTCGTCTAACAGAGCCATAACTTTAACGCCATATTCTCCTGTTTTCAATGTCAATGCAACAAGGTCATCAACAGAAAGGGTATCATTCAAGGTAGCAGCAAGAGCTTCGTAAATAAAAGCATAAATTTCTTCATCTTCTTTTCCAATATTAAACGCATGTTCACCATAAGCAGCCATACCCTTTAAGCCATAAGTAATAAGTTCTCTCAGGGAACGTACATCTTCATTTTCTGTAGCAAGAACGCCAACAGAAGCGGCTTTTTCCAGCATGGAATCCCTGGAATCTACAGTGTAGACAGCAGCGTCGTGGAGCCCATCAACTGATACTGATTCTCTAAGCTCATCTCTAATGGAAAGTACTTTTACGATTTGCTTTTCAATAGCGTCCTCATCAAAGTTAGCGTTGGTTATGGTAATAAAAAGACTGTTCAGCATTTCGTAGTTGACATCTTTAATGTTAGCAACCTCCAGCTTTCCTTCTACAACTATGTTGGAGATTCCTTTTAGGGTATAAATCAATAAGTCCTGTAAATTGGCAACTACATCATTTTTGCCGCATACACCTTTCACCGTGCAGCCTGTGTTCTTTGCAGCTTCTTGGCATTGGTAACAAAACATCATACACAATACATTCCTTTCTATTAATTATCAATTTATTAAACGTTTTATCTA
Organism: uncultured Eubacteriales bacterium; assembly: GCA_964345785.1. Classification (GTDB taxonomy): domain Bacteria; phylum Bacillota; class Clostridia; order Caldicoprobacterales; family DTU083; genus UBA5454. The sequence goes on from CAYFSR010000030.1 coordinate 9,605, forward strand.
ATTGATTATATTCTATCAGGAAAAATAAAATCTTTATGTGATATAAGTCACAATTGATATATATTATCGTATTATTATCGTACTATTTAAAAGAGACTTTTGCTATACTTTGCCAGTCGGAAAAGAAACCTTCTTTCTTATAGCGGGTTGGCTTTCCGCATATTTCACAATAGCGAGCATAGGCAGAATTAGCAAATGAACACCCATAATTATCGCTGCACAAATTAAAAATACTTGTATGACATTTAGGGCAGGTTTCACCAGTAATGCCAGCTAAGAAGCTTTCACAATTTGGGCAGATAAGGGAGCGCTTACAGCTATCCATTTTTACCTCATCCGGATAATATATACGACGAATTCCCGGCTCTCCTTTTCTAAGAGGATGACCACAAATGCCACAGTAGCTTGCAAAAGTAGAAAATCGAATATTACCACACTGTGCGCAGCTTTTCACCTTACGTGACAGTATAAGATCAAATCTATCCAAACGATAAATCCTGGTAGCAAGTGCACTGTTAGAGACATTCAACCAGGATGCAACTGCCTCGAGGGAATAATAATTAAAGGAGCAGATTAATTCCTTTGGCATGAGAAGCCTTGCAGCAAATTCATCAGCCTCCATATCATCCATACGATTTTCTTCTTCTGTTTTTTCTATAGGAAAAATTAGATGGTCTAAAATAATGTGACCTATCTCATGAGCAATTGTAAAGTTCAAACGACGGTCGGAAGACTTTTGGAAGGGGTAGCGAAGCTTCACCCGGTTAAACCATATCGAGTATTGTTTAGTTTTTGAATAATAATGTGTAGCTGCATCTATTCCTTCTGGGAAACTCTTTGTAGCAGCAATTTTCTGAATTCCGTATTTACCCGATTCCTGCATCTGTCGCAACAGCACAACACAGTCCAATGGCCATTTATGAATTTTTCTTTCAGTAATGAACTGCATTAAACGCAAATCTATAAATTCGGATCTGAGCGTTGGCAGAAGTGCAGGTTGAAAATTATTGGGGACGATTCTCATATTTTATCCCCAGCCTTTCTCAATAATGAGTTAGCAATGGCTTTAATGGCATCCATATCTTCCTGAGAAAGCTCTCGCGAGACCCGGTAAGCTATATTTGCCCAATCACCATCACTCTCCTGCATTTCCTTTGCTTTTTTTACGATATCAGCCAGCTTCCCTTCTTCGTCCATAAATATATGCTCAGTATAAGCTTTGTGATTAACTAATTCCTCAAGGTAGCCTGCTTCCCTCATCAAGGTTTCATATGAAATGTCTAAATGAGGTGCTATTGCTTTTAGTAAAGCTGGTGATGGTTTTTTTCTACCACCTGATTCTATTTTGGAGATTTCTCCGTTGCTAAAGCCTGATAAGTCCGCCAGCTCTATTTGAGTAATTCCCTTTGTTTTTCGCAGTTTACTAAGGTATTCACCGAACTGCATATAGTTCGCCACCCTTCCCCATCGATAAATAGAAAGCATAAGTTGGATTCCAGTTACAAACTTTACAAACTTTTCTGAATGGAAAACATTTCTTGTTTTTTGCTAAAACAGTTTGACAAACGGAAAACCTCTTGTTATAATCTAAATTATACGAACATAAGTTCTATGAATATTATACCAAGTTACTCAGAAATTGCAAGGAAAATCCAATAAAATAAATAGGAAAAGATACAGTCATAAAAATAGCGTTAAAAATAAGAACAAAAAATGTATGGTCATAAACCATACTCAACTAATGATAAGAGGTGATTGGATTGAAGAATCAGAAATTAGACAAAAGTACGGTTTATCATGATACGGAGCTGCTACTGGAGAATTATAGGAATCTCATTTGGCGATTGGAAGAAAACCTTGAGGATGTAGAAGGTGCCATCTATTATATGGGGGGACGTCATCTATCCAATCTTTTTCGTCTTCTTTCCATGGAACTGGACGAGTATGATAACGAACACAGTCGTAAGGCTGTTGAGGAAAGGCTGTTCGGTCTTCGGGAATCAAAGCTAATTATAGATTTAATAGACAAGGCTATGTTGAAGCTTAAAAACTACCCTAAGAACGGGGATAAATACTTTCAGATATTACATACAAGTTATATTGACAAAGAACCTATCCGCCAAGACGAAATCCAAGACAAACTACTGATTTCTCCCTCCACCTATTATCGCTACCGTAAAAAGGCTATAGAAATTCTTAGCGGTATCCTTTTCGGATATATTAATGCATACTCTGTAGAAGCGCAAACCCTTTCCTCGATCGCAGAAGATCTTACGCTTAATAAGATTGATGTGAGTTTGGAAACTGAAACTTAATTGAGAAAATATAGAGAACAAAGTAAGATACCATTGAAAGAAGAATGGAATTAAATAGGAATAAAAGTGGAATGGCATTGGCAAGCATGCTGCCCTATACTTATATCATGGCAATAGTATTATCATAATCAAGGCAAATAAAATAAGAAACTAGAAAAGGTCGTTAGGTACCGAGAATCGGTTCACCTGGCGGCCTTTTTCTATGCCCCAAAAAGCAATATGTACAAATATGTATATGAACCTAGTTGCTTATCCTGCCACTTAACTTATTGATGTCTTTTATGGTTGCTGTTGCCCCAAATTACAAAGGAGGCAGTAAATATGTCTAAAAGAAAAATAGGAAAAGAAAAAGAATTAGGAAAAGGAAAAGGAAAAGAGTTGGAGGAACGCATCAGAATTAATAATCTGGTACAGCAATCCAAGGCAGGAAGTTTAGAAGCTTCTGAAGAACTGCTTTCTCGTCTAAAGCCCCTCATTCTGGCAACCATTAAGCGCAACTACTTTGGCACTGGACCAAATTGGGAAGATCTGTTTCAAGAGGCTTCCCTATCCATCTTGGAAGGGGCACGGGATTATGATGAGCAAAGAGGCATTCCCTTTCTGGCTTACATCAAAACCAAACTAAAGTTTGATATCTACAATTTGTGCCGCAGTGAGCGCACCTTGGGATCTCGAATACTCGACTATAACAAGGATGATCAGGATCCATTGGATTTTGTAGTAGATGAAACTGCAAACCCTCAGGAGGATTTACTTACTAATGAACAGACATGTGCAGTAGAAGATGCATTGAATATTTTGGAACCTAAGCATCAGGAAGTAATCAAGCTGTTTTTTTATCAGAATATCTCCCTTAAGGATATAGCTGTTAGAATGGGTATAAGCTACAAAACAGCACAACGTTATAAAGCCAGGGCATTAGATACCCTGGCTGAGTTCTTAAATAAAAGATTGTAGTTTATTGTTACAGTCCTTCCCTTTCGTAACGCGGTTCAACATAACTCTTGTTATAATCATTACCGCCTGGGAAGTTGGCACTCTTTAAAACGCCTGGGGTTTTGCCGCGTTTCATCAGCTCTTCTACTACTACTGTTGTTACACTCCAAAGAATAAACGCTGCCGACAATCCGGAAGCAGCACACAAGCGAGCTTCTATGCCTTCAACCTCCATCATTGCTTCTGCAGCCGGAGCACAGTTGTCAATAACTACATCAGCCATCTCATAAAGCTTTTGTCCACTGGAATGAGGACTGTCAACTGATGTTGCGTAGGACATGGAGGTCACAACTATGATCTTCATTCCTAATTTTTTCGCTTCATAGGCCAGGTCTACTACTCTGAAGGTGCGCCCAGGATTTCCAGCGAACCATCGCCTAAACACCCACAATTATCTAAAACAAGGTCAGCAACATGGTGCAAGCTCTTGCCACTTGGATGCCTTGAAGTTACCTGCTCTGCTGTCTCAAGGCTGGTCAAAGCAATAACTGTAACACTAATTTCTTTTGCACGTAGTGCCACATCAACTGTAACTGTGTTGCGTCCTGATACAGAATGAATGATTAAAGCGTCTCCTTTACCAATAGGCTGGTTGTCAACAATGATCCTACCATACTCCGGCAAACGCTCAATTTTTCTTATTACACCCTTTTTAATTCACAGGGACTTAAGGTTTCTTTTATTATTTCACCATGCTTTTCTATCACTACGTTTGCCTCTACATCATAATCCGTGTTTAGTAGGTATATTACATCCCCATTGTATACTGCAAAACGGACACGGTCACTTCCGTATACCTTGATTGGATTTTCTCTGTGGCTAGATGTTACTATTTCTCTCACCATAGCCCTATACAAGGGGTATATTGCACCGTTGCCTGCATGATCCAAGCTTGTAAGAAGTATTGCTGTTCCCTTGCCCAACCTGTTTTCAACTATGGCCACAGGAAGGTCAGTAAAATCTTCGCTTTCTATGAAGCTTTCACTTAAACGAGCAGCGGCAGTACCACCCTTAAGTTCTACCTTGGCATAGTTTGCATAGCCGTGTGAATAAATCGGATCACATACATAGCTTAATGTTCCAGGGTATAGTAAATCATCTTTCAAGCTATTTCTTTGAAATTTAACACCAGCATTAGTTCTTATTCCATTATCATACAGCTTGCAACCAAAAAGCTTTACAACATCACCATCGTGGATAATCTTAATACTTTCATCTCGGTTGTCTTCTGTATTTAAGTGAGAAGCCATCATAAACAGTGTTCCACCATTGGATACATACTTCTCCAAGTTGCTATAAATATCCTCCGTCATGGTGTTCCAACCTACAAAAATTAGATAATCATATTTGCTCATGACTTCGAAGCTGCTCTCTGCTGGAATTACATCATACATTCCATTAGCTGGAGCTGAGCTTAGATCATTTTCACCGTAATTGGCTATGTCATACCAATTGCGTTTAGTGCCAAACTCTTCTAATATACGCCAGGCATACTCTGGTGTATTATGCCCCCACGCCTCATTATCGAACTGATTCCAGAGTGACGATCCGCCCCATGAACCCCATGCATCCAAATTTCCCTGTACGAAAGCAACCTTTACTTTAGGCCCTCCTTTAGGGCGTTCATCATCTTTAGTGAGTTTTGCAAAATCTCGGACAACATCCTGGTATTGTCCGCAGAATTCATGTCCAGCAGGATACTTAAATCCATAGGACTCAAGTGATTCATCGCCACTTTCAAGGCAAACAATATTAGTACCAGATAAATAAGCATATCGATAAGCGAGCAATAGTCTCTTTTGCTTCAATATGTCGTCGTGACGCATTCCACCATACCATTCATGGGCAATATAGGTTCCCCATAACCCTGAGCCATAAGCCCGAGCAGTACCTCGCAGGGCTGATACCAAGATTTCGGGATTGCCACACATTAACTCTAATAAGGGGATTGTAGTACCAGCTTCCAAATTATATTTTGATAGGGCTGTAGCTTCTACAGTAAGCACATTGTCGATGCCAAGATCCTTATCGATATCAATATAATACTTAATAGCATTTAGATATTCTTGCTTAGCTTCTGATAGACTCTTCATATTTTGAGGTAATGATTTTTTGCTGGAATAGCCCTTCCATTTACAGGCCAATGAGCTTCCAAGCTCTCCTAAGATATCACCGATGAAATATTGCCCAGCTATGCTTTTCATTTCAGCAATAGTAGCCTTGTCAAACTGACTTAACATTCCTTCTGGTGCTTTCTGCGTAGTATATAAGAATGTAAAATATATCTTGTTTTCCGATAGATATCTTGCCCATTCAATAAAATAGTGTTTGGGTACGGGAATATCTCTCGTTCGTATAGTTACGAAATTAAGTCCATTATCTATACAACGTTCCTTAATTTCAGCTATAACATTTTCCGGTTCAAATGAGTGTTCTCCTATATGAATTCCGGATACAACAAAATCCCTTTCATCCATGCCTGCAATCTTCAATTTCATTACCTCCGCATCTTATATTTCTAAATATGCTTTTTGAGATATAAGCTTGTTTTGCAATTGCTTTACATTAACATCCTGCGGCAAACAGTTACCTAAAACTGCCATAGCAGCTGCTACACCGCCAGCATGACCAATTGCTCCAGCAATAGGCGCTACCCTTATACCCCCTTGAGCAACATAAGTGGCACTTATACATCTTCCAACAGTAATAAGGTTTTTAACCTCAGCATTTAGTAAGCTTCTATATGGAACGCTATACGTCTCTCCCCATTCCATTTCAATTTTCCTGTTCTTATCGCTATAGAACGCTTCCGGTTTACCTGCAGAATGTATATCTATATGATAGCCACCATGAGCTATAATATCATCGAATTTTACACAGTTCAATAGGTCATCTTGGGTTAAAGTATAAAGGCCGATAATTTGTCTCGAGCTTCTTACACCTATTTGCACGGGTCCCGTATACACCATAGCTGCCTTCTCAAAACCTGGAATACGTCTGATTAGAAATTTCTCAACTTCTTGGTTACTAAGTTAATATTACAGCCCCTTGTTGAAAATGCTATTTTCCATGCATCTAACAGCACCAATTTCATACATATTAAGCTTAGTGTTGGGATACATGAGGATACCTTAAAAATTACTGTAACAGATAATGGTAGAAATGCTAATCCAGATGATATAAACTATTATTTGGAGGGGAGCTCTTATCATCAATCTGGAAGAGGGAAAATAGGCATAAAGAATGTTAACGACCGTATTAAGATGCAATTTGGCTCAGAGTATGGGCTATTCTATACCCGACAAGAAGGAAGTGGCATTTCTGCCACTATCACTATCCCAATTTCTTATCAGTCTCTGTAATTTTTCTGTGTTAAAGCTATTGCTTTCCTCTGTATGCAATATCCTCACGTACTTCGATTTTTAAAGCTAAGCCCATAGCTTTTAGCGAGTAATTTTGATTTGCTAGTTACTTTCAGCGTCTCAAGATCTTCTCATATTCCTTGGCGACTTGCTGGAATAGAGCGACTTATCCACCAATTATTTAAAACTGCTCTATCTACTTCATCTCTTTTTACAAGTATTCCAACAGGAAAATGTTCTGGTGCATGAACATTTCCAATACTGGAAATATAGCCAGTAGCATCATCAAGCTCAATATCAGCTACAATCACATTTTTATGCATTAATATATATCTAAATTATACAGCCCCTCCCTCAGGCAATACTACCTTACTGGATATCTATCGTTAATGTTCGCACCAAAATAATAAATCATATGGAAGAAGCCTTTGTAGGAACGATTATCAATCTTAGCGAATATCAGCAGAAAATGCGTTAAGCACCTTTCACTGTCTGAACGCAGTGAGTTTGGAAGGTGTAGCACTTTCTGCTGATATGAGCTCTAGATTGATTCGTGATGACAACAGCGACTGGAACATATTTATTATTTTAGGAAGCACGAGAACCGTCCCCCTGCTTCCTTCCCTGCTTCCTTGGCGCATCGCTTTCAGTTAGTCCAATCCAAAAATATCTGAAATATCTTTCGCAGCTATCTCCCGCCTGCTCCTTTTTCCTGCATTTTTCAGCATGCCATCAAGCTTTTCTTCCATGGTTTTCCGAATAAGTTCTGCAGCATCAATATCCCTCAGCTCAAAGAACAGCATGGGATCATCATCCAACCTGGACCCAATTCCATATAATGTAGCAGCCACATGCTTGCACATGCTTGCCCAATCTGGACAACTACAGTCAAAATGGATTTCTTTTGGGCTAGGAAACATGGAATACTTCTTATCACTAAATAAAATCTCCAATTCTTTTGGAAATTTACCTTCCACCAATTGTTCTAGAGAATCAATTCGCTTATTGCACAGTTTTATAACCTGTTCCCACTTGCTACTGTTCAAAGTATCTATAGTAATTTCTACGTCATAGGGTTTAGCTCGGCTGCCCTGCACTATCGCCAATACCTTTCCCTTGCGTAACTTCAAATCCAAAACTGCATTGCTGCGAACATAGCTTTTACCTCTGTTTATACGATTACTATAGTCGGCATAACTCTCCAGATTGGTGTTCCATGCTTTTCCCCACCAGCTTTTTGCCAAGGTTCTTCCCTCTATAACGACAGGTTCTATATCTGGATTTTTCTTTTTCAATTTTGCCAGAGAACGATTTGCTTTGTCTTTTTTATCTGCTGCTGATACATATTTTGGATATCCATAGCTCATCCGATATCACCATCCAATGTGAATAATCTCATCAATTCCTCGTTGTTATACTCCGTGATCCACTGTTCACCTTCAGCACCTAGAATGTCCTTTGATAATTTCTGTTTTTCTTCAATAAGCTCATTAATTTTTTCTTCTATGGTGCCTTTGGTTACAAACTTATGCACCATGACATTCTTCTTTTGGCCAATTCGAAATGCCCGGTCCGTTGCCTGGTTTTCCACTGCTGGATTCCACCATCGATCAAAATGAATCACATGATTGGCTGCTGTCAGATTAAGGCCCACTCCACCGGCCTTCAAGGATAGTACCATATAAGGAATGTAGTCTTCTCCATTGAACTGGGCAACCATTTCACTTCGCTTTTTCACGGGAGTACCCCCATGGAGCACAAAGCCTTCTTTCATAAACAGCTTCTTCAAAAATTCCGAAATAGGTCCTGTCATTTCACGAAATTGTGTGAAGACAAGGACTCGCTCTCTTTTGTCTCTAATCGTCTCACATATTTCTTTCAGTTGCTCAAATTTGCCGCTTTGCTCGGCTTTGTAATCCTCTCTGGCAAGGTACTGATCCGGATGATTGCAAATTTGTTTGAACTTCATAATACTGGATAAAATTAACCCTTTCCGTTCTATTCCTTCTGAATCCTCAAGCTTTACCTTTATCTGCTGAATCAGCTGCTTATATAAGGCAATTTGCTTTTTGGACAGTGTGGGATATACATTAATCTCCACCTTGTCTGGTAGATCAGTTATGATACTTTTATCTGTTTTTAGCCGTCTTAGCAGGAATGGCTGAATCATCTTACGCAATTTGGCATAGCCAGCTGTATTATCAGAAAGCTCTTTGGTAAATGTGGTAAATTCCTTGGCAGTCCCCAATAGACCTTGATTTAGGAAATCAAACAGCGACCACAAATCTCCCAGCCGGTTTTCTATAGGTGTACCGGTCATGGCGATTCGCATTTTAGCTGGGATCTGTTTGATTGCCTTTGTTTGTTTAGTTCCAGGGTTCTTGATAGCCTGTGCTTCATCTAAAATCAGATAATCCCATTGTCGACTTTTCAATTCTTCTAAACGTGATGCCATCCCATAGGTTGTAATATATAAGAAACGGTTCTCTCTTATTTCTAATGTTTCAGTGCCTTTCAAATCGCTTTTATGCAAAATTTGATAAGGCATCTCTGGTGCAAACTTCTCTATTTCCTTCTGCCAGTTTCCAATTAAAGAAGCAGGAAGGATCAGCAAGGCATGTCCACCATTATGAGTTCGAACATATTCCAGAAAGGCAATTAACTGGACGGTTTTACCAAGCCCCATGTCATCTGCCAAACAAGCACCCAATCCCAATTGTGACATTAGTGATAACCATTGATAGCCATTTTTCTGATAAGCACGCAGTGTCCCCCGAAAGGAAGGAACTGGGGCAACTTTTTGTTTCGCAACTGGATTGGTCAAGGTTTCTTTAATCGTTCTTAACCATTGGCCGTTGGATATTGAAACATCAACTTCTTCGGTAGTTCCTTCCAAAAGCTGATTCACATTTAATTCCAACCTCATGGCTTCACTCAAGGATAAAGAGCTATCATTTGTCATATCTTTTACTTTATCAAATGCTTGTAGTAGGGCTTCCATTTTATTTCGGTTGATTTCAACCCATTTCCCCTTATATTGAATGAGCCCTTCTGCCATGTTCAAGAATTCGCGCAATTCCTTCTCACTAAGAAAATCCTCTCCTATTTTTATTGCAGGTGAAAAGTCCATAATGGCATCCAGCCCCACCTTGGAGGGCTCTTTTTCTCCAACTATGATAGACAGACTGGGAGAATTACTGCTTTTGCGCCACCAATCCGGCACTCGGCACATTATTCCAGCTTCTTCATAGAGCATTAGTTCCTTTAAAAATGTATAAGCCTCATCTGCAGTAAATTTCAGTGCTGAAAACAATTCACCGCTTTCCAATAACTCTGAAAGGAAGCTGCTTTTTTCAGCTGCCTTTATAACGGTAGAAATAAGGGAGAGCAGTTTTTTCTCATCTTCATCAAACTCTTCCAATGCATTCTTCAACGGCGTATGCACTGCACGTTTACTTTTTATTGGTTTTGTTGTGTAGGTTGCCATGAAAGCGAAAGGGTAACTTTCATCTTTGCTTTCAACCAAGTGAAAAAAGACTCTCCCTACCACGTTGATATTTGAATTGTACTCGGCAAAATATCTAGCAACTGTTCCATCATAATCCTTTATTTCCTTACGAAAAACATCGAGTAACGATTCCCATAACCGCTTAATCCAAGCACTATCTACATATTCCATACCAATGATAAAGGGAATCCCTTCAATTAGCTGTTTGATCTCGTCCTCATGTATGTCCACTTGGATGACATCCCGGTTCAGCTCCAAGTCAGCCTGCTGACCAATTCTTTGAATCAGCAATTCAGCTATATAATGGAGGTATTCCAGAGCAGGCGAAAACCATTTTCCCTTTTCCAAAAAGCCAAGGTGATATAATGCAGCATATTTATCTGCCTGAAATTTATGGAACCATGTTTTAATAGGTTCCTCCATCTCTTCTGGTTGTAAGTAACCAGTTTCTATAACAAAGCTATCCGCTGTAAAATAGGCAGATAACTGATTTTCTTGTGTTTTTCTTCGAGCCATATTTATGCCTGCCTTTATTCTGAGTCATTTTCTAAATAGTATTTTAGCATAGTTTCAGTATATATTTAAGAATTCCTGCTAAAGTTCTCCCACATCTCTTTTACCTTGTCATATACTTCATCGGATATGTCAGGTATTTCAAAAGAGTTTCTTGGAGCTAGGTTATCTCCTGCCACAGCTGGGTTGGTACACCAATTGTCACCACGATATTCTTCTCTTTCCCTCTTATTTCTGAAATCCGGTATTATTATTGATGTATTTCCATTGCAAATGGATCTATATCCAAGGATACCGG
>CAYFSR010000031.1:0-19688 GCA_964345785.1 uncultured Eubacteriales bacterium
TTATGCTCTATAACCGAGCTCTTTGGTGATAAGATCAATATTAAATATGATGTGAACAGAAGTAGTAAGGCTAATCTGGGGGGTACCTATTAAATTTCTAGCAAGTACTTACTTTGGCAGGTCTATTAGCACAAGTTACTCAATGGTTGACACAATCGAGTGCACCGACTTAGAAGGCAGTCATTTAAAAGCAAAATCCATTAAGGCAAAAAATGTGATTTTAGGCCCTGATTGTATAGTTGACTACTTAGAATGCGATGGAATATTAAAAGTGCATCCTAGCTGTAAGATAGGTAAAGCAAATAGGGATATTAAAACAGAATCAAACAACAGTCAGGACGATTACAGGGGAACTACTAATACTAAAATTACCATAGATAAAATAATAGAGGACAAGAATTTGGATATAGCAGATCCGCGAGTTAAGGAAATAATTAATAAATATCAAGATGGTAAGTTGAGCCTTAGGGAAGTAAACCTTATGTTGGACGCATTGTCTTCAACATCAAAGTAAGGCTGCAATTAAAGTTTTGTAAGTATCATCCATTCAGTAACTTTTAAAATAAATAATTTAAAATGTCAGAAATGAAGGAAAACATAATCAAGATGTTGTATAATAGGAAGGTGTTAAAATCAAACAAAAGATACAGCATGGAGGATGAAAAAATATGAAGTCACAATTGAATATTGGCGTTATTGGTCTAGGTGGCCGAGGTTATGGCTTATTGCATACTATCTTAAATTTAGAAGGTATTGTTGTAAAGGCTGTATGCGATAATTATGAAGACAGACAGCAAAGGGCTGTGAAGTTTGTGGAAGAAAAGGCTGGCAATACACCTCTAAGTACAGGTAATTACAAGGATATTTTAGCCATGGACGATGTGGATGCTGTAGTAGTAACTTCATCCTGGGCAGATCACATACATATTGCCATAGATTCCATGAAGGCTGGCAAATATGTTGGCGTAGAGGTTGGTGGAGCTTACTCCATTGATGAATGCTGGGAGCTGGTCAGAACCTATGAGGAAACTGGAGTTCCATGTATGATGCTGGAAAATTGCTGCTATGGTCGGGAAGAATTAATGGTTCTTAATATGGTGAAGAAAGGCATCTTAGGTGAAGTTGTTCACTGTGAAGGTGGTTATCGCCATGATCTACGAGATGAAATTGTTCACGGTAGAGAGAATCGCCACTACCGCCTGATAAATTACATGAATAGAAATTGTGACAATTATCCTACTCATCAACTAGGACCCATAGCTAAGATATTAAACGTTAACCGTGGAAACCGAATGCTGTCACTGGTATCTATGGCTTCTAAATCAAGAGGTCTTAATGAATATATTAAAAAGGCAGAAGGCGATGATTACGACTTAGCGGATTATCCATTTGCACAAGGCGATGTAGTAACAACTATTATCAAATGTGCACATGGTGAAACCATTACCCTTACCTTGGATACCAGCTTACCCCGGTTCTATTCCAGAGGCTTTGTAGTGCAAGGTACCAAGGGCATGTATCAAGAAGACAATCATTCAATTTTTTTAGATGAGTTACATGGTACTGGTGATGAGTTCAGCTGGAAGAAAAACTGGAATAATGCAGATGAATTGCGAAAGGATTACGACCATCCAATCTGGCAGAACTATAACCCAGACAAAAATGCTGGGCACGGTGGAATGGATGATCTCGTACTATCAGCATTCTTTGACAGCGTAAGAAGGCATGTTACACCTCCTATTGATGTATATGATATGGCTGCATGGATGTGTATTACTGCTCTAACTGAACAATCCATTTCCATGGGGGGAGCTCCAGTTGCCATACCGGATTTTACAAATGGCAGATGGATTAACCGTGAACCAGGTCATGAAGGATATTTTAGCTTGGATAAGGTGGACTAACAGGCACGAGGCATTTGGCTCTATGCTTACGCGTTACGGGGTACGAGTAGAAGCTGATACTGGTTACTGGTAGATGGTAGGTTACTATTACTAGATGCTAGGTATTTGGCGATGGACGATGCAGTTTATAAGTAGGGGCTGACGACTCCGTCAACCCAAAAAAAGATATAATAATAGGGTTTATCTAAATGACAATTAAATCATTTAGATAAACCCTTATTACTTTAGTAACTCAGTTTATCTCCATACTTGCAATCTCAAACCTATATCTTCTCTTCCAAAGGATTATAGGCTTATGACCCAATTGCAACGATTATCATATCATATCCTATAAGTTTAACAATTCCTTCTGGACCGTCGCAAACTACGGTTTGCCCATTGATTTCTTTAACTTTTGTGTTGGTTATTAATAGATACAATAATTCCAGGGTGTACTATCTTCTTCTTTTTCCTACAGTAAATTAACATTATCAAAGGTAAATAATTTATCGACAAACTGCAAAAGTGTGTGATAAAATATTTATAATTTATGTAGAATCAAAGCGAGGTATAAAGTTATGTGTAACTGGGAAGATGTAACCGAAACTTTTTCAGAAAATGCGAGGCATTATAGTAATACCTATCTAGAAATTTGCGAAGTATATGATGGAGTAGTTGAGGTGAGTTTATTTTCTTCAAAAGAGCATTTGTATGAAATATATTTTTCATATGGCAGAATGTATGGGATTATATATGTGGATGCTGAAAATGCTTACTCAAAACGTGAAGAAATAAAAAAAGAACTTGCGCAGGAATATAAAATTCACAAAGAACCAACTAGTGGGTTTGTAAATGCATTTGCTGAAAAACATGAAGTGTGTCTGCCAAATGATATCTTTTTTGATGCATCATCCTTGTTTGATTTCTAAAAGGGTAAAGTAACTATTCACAGCTAAGCTGTGAATAGTTACTTTGAATTTCGTTCTGTTAAAAATACTCCATGACATCAAATATATATATTATTTCTTATCTAGTATACATCTCCATATATTTCCCATGAGCTTCAATCATCTCATCACACATATTAACAATGTCGTCGATAGATAATTCTGCAGCAGTATGAGGATCCAACATGGCAGCCTGATAGATATTTTCAATCTTTTTACTGCGAGCAGCCTCAATGGTCATTAACTGTACATTTACATTGGTCATATTCATTGCTGCTAACTGAACCGGTAATTTTCCTACGTAGGTAGGATTAATTCCGCTACCGTCCACTAGGCAAGGTACTTCTACACATGCATCGGAAGGCAGATTCTCAATTAAACCAGTATTCAGCACATTTCCACCTATCTTATACACAGTATTAGTAGTAATAGATTCCATTATTCTGGAAGCATACTCATGAGAACGTTCATGAGTAATTTTACCATCTTGAAGAATCTGATCCCGTTCCTCCTCCCAACCCTTAATCTGATGAACGCATCTGCGAGGGTATTCATCCAGTGGGATATTTAAGCGATCAATCAGCTCAGGATATGCAGACTTTATGAAGAATGGATTATACTCTGCATTGTGCTCACTAGACTCTGTGCAATAATAACCTAAATGCTTGATGTATTCATAGCGAACCATATCATTGTGTTTCTCTGTAGAATTTTTTTCTGCTGCTCTTCTTTTGATTTCAGGGTAAAGGTCATTGCCATCCTTATCCTGAATTTTCAGCAACCAGCCCATATGGTTGATGCCGGCGATCAATTCTCGGCGGCCTTCCAGCTTGTCTTCCATACCTAAGGCTTGAAGTAGGTGAGAGGAGCAAACCTGAACACTATGGCATAATCCTACAGTTTTAACAGCAGTATACCTTTGCATATAACCTGAAAGCATGGCCATGGGATTGGTATAATTTAAAAACCAGGCATCTGGGCAAACTTCTTCTATGTCATCGGCAAAGCCCTGTAGAACTGGAATGGTACGCAGGGTTCTCATAATGCCGCCAATGCCCAAAGTATCTGCAATGGTCTGACGAAGTCCATATTTTTTAGGAATCTCAAAGTCGATAATTGTACAGGGATCATATCCTCCAACTTGTATCGCGTTTACAACAAAGTCAGCACCTCGCAGTGCTTCTTTTCGCTGTTCAACACCTAGATAAGACTTGATGGTAGCCCTACCTTCATTAACATTTTTGTTAATAGCACTTAAGATTATTTCAGAATCCTTCAGTCTCTCAGCACTTATATCATATAGTGCTATTTCGCTATCCTGAAGAGCTGGGGAACACATGGTGTCACCTAGGACATTTCTTGCAAAAACGGTACTACCTGCTCCCATAAAAGTTATTTTAGGCATATAGAATCCTCCTCTTTTTTATCATTTAGTGATTAACTGTAGTTGTTATTTATGTTCATTATACAAGCTGACTGATAATATTAATATAGGAAAGTGTTGCGAACTATTGTCTTAATGTTGCATTACTCATTTTTATGTTATAATGGATTCAACTAATAAAACAAAGATTAACGTTTTCTTAAAATCACAAATTCTCATTAACTGATTATAGAATTCATAAAAAATCTAAGGAGAAGGTTATGGACTATTCAATTATGAATGATTTTAACAACAGCTGTTCCAGTGTTGTTTCATTATATCAGGTAGGATCAGAGAACTGCCTGCCGGGACACAGCTTCGGTCCTGCTGTAAGAGATCATTACCTAATTCATTGTGTACTAGATGGAGAAGGTGTATTTTCCATAGGTGATAGACATTATGCATTGAAGAAGGGGCAAGGATTCTTAATCTCTCCAGGAGTAGTAACTATATATAAAGCAGATCATAATAACCCTTGGCATTATGTTTGGATTGGTTTTAATGGTAGCGATGCAAGCAATATATGTACTCAATGTGGTATAGGGCTGGAGAATCCGGTGTTTCAATTCTCCGATGAAGATGGAATGGAAAAATGTATCCATGAACTAGGTGAAAGTTATCGATCGAACAACAATGGATTCCTAACAGTATCTAGATTATATGAGTTTTTTTCTTTAATTTGCCCTGTGAATGCCCCACCAGGTAAGAATGTTAGGCTTATTGATTTAGCTTTGGACTATATCAATAAAAACTATTCTTACGGATTGACTGTAAGTCAGATTGCCAATCATCTTGGTATCAGCAGAAGTCATCTGTTTAGGGTATTTAAAGAAAACACAGGTATGTCAGTTCAAAGTTATCTTTTGTCTTACCGCTTGGAGCGAGCAGAATCCATGTTGAAGAATACAGATAGAAGCGTAAAGGAAATAATGTACTCCTGCGGATTCCAAGATTCACCGAACTTTTCACGACAGTTTCGCAATGCGTATGGCCTACCTCCTGGGGCATATAGGGAGAATTATCGTGAGGAAGTGTAAAGTTTTGTCGCATTCTGATTTTAGAATCATATATTAACAGAATATGTCTACCATTATATAGTAGTTAAATCTTCTTATACCTCTGGATATACTCCTATTATTGGTGGTGATCACTCTATCACTGCAGGCACGATGGCCGCTACAAATGAATATTTATTACAAAAAGACTAATCCAACAAACTTGGTGTTATATGGGTAGATGCTCATGCCGATTTAAATGATCGAGTAGGAGGGTATATACATGGGAAAGTGGCCGCATCTGTATTAGGGCTATGGTAAGATGAATTCAAGGTTACCTATGAACTAAAACAATTTGCATATCAAATGAGGGATAGAGTATATTCAAAAAAAGAAATATTAGAAGCGGATATTACCGGTACATATGAAGAAATCTACTCCAACTGGAGAAATAAAATGTATCATGCAGCCGATAGGGAAAATACCTATCTATCACTGATGACAGCTGCGAGTTGTCAACGATTTAAATAAGCTATTAAAGAATGTTTTCTTTGACTTTCAATTTTGGTATGACTTAAATTTATGGGATGATAATTACGAAAGTTATGCGATTATTGAACGGGATGAAATTGTATCAAATATCTGCGTTTTTAGGACACAGTTAGTGTTTAAGCAAAGGCAGTACTTGGCTTTGTCATTGGGAGCTGTCGCAACAAAAAAGGAGTATAGGGGTAAGGGCTATTCTAAAGTACTAATGGATCATATTATGAATAAATATAAGGATGTTCCAATGTATTTATCAGCCAACGATAGTTTAGTGGATTTTTACCCTAAGTTTGGATTTACTCGTATTTATGAAAAGTTACCAATATGCGAGTGCAAGGTAAATAACAAAATAGAACCTCAAAAGCTTCAATACGATGAGGCTAAGGTATGGCAGTATATTTATAACCGCAAAAATATTTCCAAGGTGCTTGATTGCTTAAATACCTCTAGCATAAATATTTTTCATATCCATTTGGGATATCTTAGAGAACTTATTTATGAAATTCCCGGAATAGATACTATGGTTATTGCTGAACAGAAAGGATCCACTTTAAAACTATTTGGTGTTTTTTCACTGAAAAATATAGAATTTACTGAGTTGATTCAGTTATTGCCATTTAGTAACATAAGTAAAATTGAGTTTGGGTTTATGCCGTATTGGCCAGATGTAAATTATTCTATGCAAGAATGTGATACAGACCCGTTGTTTGTAAAAAATGTAAATTGCGACTTAGGGGATTTTAAGTTCCCGGAACTATCAATTACTTAGAAATAACACTAGGGTGCAAAGTCCTTACTGAAATAATTGACTTCGTAAACCTACGCCCCTTATTTGACATCGGATAAAGATATCGTGCGTCTACGCAGGGATTACTATTTAGTAGTTATAGCTTTATGATCAATATTGATGATATAATAATATTAGATATTTAAGGAAGGTGGCGATTTTACATGAAATGGGAGGATGTTCGTAAAGCCTATCCAAATAGGTTTGTTAAGCTACATGTATTAAATTCATATGTCAAAGACAACAAGAGGTATATTGATGATGTGGCAGTTATTGATGTGTTCGATGATGATAAAGAAGCCACTAGAGAATTGGTTAGAGCAAAAGATGATATTCTAGTTTATCACACAGGTAATGAAAAGATAGAGATAAGTATAAAGAAAATATTTGGATATAGGGGAGTGAACTAATGGATATAGAATTCCGTAATGGGTTGTTGTTCACTTCATTAGAAATTACATTTCAAGGCATGACGAAGATGATTAATGACATAGTTATTGATACAGGAGCAGCGGAAACACTTATCTCACCCGATATTGTAGAGGACATTGGGATTGTAGTGGCTTTAACGGATAGAATCAGTTCATTTTATGGTGTTGGTGGCAGCATTCATAACTTTTTTTCTAAGGAAGTTGATAATATCCGTTTAGGCAATATTGATATTATAAATGCAAAGCTAGATTTTAGTGTTATTGATCCAGCAGGTGATATTAATGGATTGCTGGGATTAGATCTACTTATGGAAATGGAAGCAGTTATTGACTTGAAGAAGTTGACCATGACAGTAAATTCATGAAAATATCAAACATATATAAGAGAAAAAAGTTCATGCCTCTTTTGACATTAGTGAAAAACTACAACAAAACGCATGTCGTACAGAAAAGGCTATAACTGCAAAATCATGGATTTGAGTATACATTATGAAAGGCGTGTCTAATATGGGTTGTTTAGGTAATATCTTATGGTTTATCTGTGGTGGCTTCATTAGTGGGCTTAGCTGGCTGCTTATAGGCTTACTTTGGTGCATATCAATTGTTGGAATACCAGTTGGTTTACAATGCTTTAAGTTCGCAGGATTATGTTTCTTTCCATTTGGAAAAGAAGTTATATATGGTGGTGGAGCGGGTTCCCTTCTTCTTAATATCATCTGGTTAATTTTTTCTGGAATACCATTAGCAATTGAATCAGCGGTTATGGGAGCGGTCTTGTGTATTACGATTATCGGAATTCCATTTGGATTACAACATTTTAAAATCGCCAAGTTAGCACTGATGCCATTTGGATCGAGAGTAGTGTAAGACTAATTAAGAAATATAGCTGTATATTGTTACTAAAAGCAGGCTATCGGGAAGGGACGTATAAATGTGCAAGACTTTATAGTAGCTATTTTAAATGAAAATACTAAGCCAAGTGTAGAAGGACAGCTTGTGGTTATATCTGGAGCAGACAAGGAAGCCATCGATTCTAGGGAAGGCGATTTTCTCGAGAAATGGTGTGAGTTTTCCGCTAGAAATAAAGTGTTTATTGTTCCAGGTTTGTATATAGAAGACAATTACCTTTGTCTAAGTCTTATAGATGATAAGGGAAAAAGAATTGGTAAGCAAAAAGCTTGTCACATTAATATAGAGAACTTTCCTGAACTTAAACGAGATAGCAATCTAAATATAATAGATACTCCTTTTGCCAGAGTGTTTCTCTGTGTAGATGTGGATATATATAAACCAGAGGTTGTTAGGGCAGCAGTTTTTTCTGGAGCTGAGATCATAATATCGGTACAATATATACAGGGAAATCGTTACAATGAATCTATGGTGCTTGCCGGAGCTTGGCAAAATGCGCAGCAAAATTGTGTATATATAATTAACGCTCATAACTTTGGAGGGAACATAATAGGTCCTTGTGAGACTACTGAGGATCTAAGTGGATTCATTAAGAGGATGAGGGGCCCCAGTGAATCGGATTTTATATCCGCGAATCTTTCAAATAAAGCTAGGGACAAAGCGTATGACAATTTTCCCATATTTAAAACGCTGAACACAGGGCTGTATCAGAAGGCGTTTAAACAAGAAGGTGATCTTCTGTGAAAATTAATTGGATAGTCAAACTGTTAACTAAGATAGCTTGGACTAAAAATAATGGGGATAGGATAAGAGAATATATAAAAGCGAAACAAATAGAGCAGAGTCATAATTTAGATAATATAGATGAAAGACAGATAAGAGTCTGTGCTGTTCATCAAGAGATACAGTTGATAAAGAGCTATAAACAATATGTGGATAGAATGTATGAGTTTGTAGAACGAGGCGTTAAAGAAGGTGCACAGCTTATAGTATTTCCTGAATATAATGGAGCTCTTATTTTAGGAATGTTACCATTGATTGAGACTATACTAAAAAGAATTGCAAGACAAGATGGCAAATCGACAGATAAAGATAAAGCAACTAAAAAACCAGACAAGGATACATCCAAAGGAGCATCTGGGGATACAGCAGTAGATACAGCCGAAAATACAGCTGAAAACACACCCGAAGATACAGCCGTACATCCACCAATATCAACGAGTGTAGATATCTTAGAAATTATATCCACATTAACGCCCTTTTTGCTTGATATATTTAAAACTACTTTTTCAGAACTGGCCTTGCATTTTGGAATATATATAATGCCAGGCAGCATAATGGTTGCTGATACAGATTCAGTTTACAATAGAGCTTATCTCTTTGGACCAGATGGTAAGATTGTGGGAAAACAAGATAAACTTCATCCAGTAATGATTGAAAAGGATATTGGATTATCCATGGGCGATGATCTGACAGTATTCAATACACCTATTGGGAAATTAGCATTTCCCATCTGCATGGATGCAACGTATTTTGAAACATTTAGAATTGCAAAAGATAAGGGAGCACATATAGTGATGATTCCCATAGCAAATATGGAGGAATATAATAAGCACTTTGCCCTTAGGGGCATTTGGCCTCGAGTGCAAGAAAGCGGCGTATATGGTGTTAAGTCAGCTTTAGTTGGAGACCTGTTTGGAATAAGATTCACGGGTATAGCAGGTTTTTTTGCTCCTCTAATATTGACGCCTAAAAATGATGGTATCCTGAAAATTTCACAGAGTTACGATAGAGACGAGATAGTAGTATGCGACCTAAATTTGAATCTCATAGAGACATATTATGATCCTTATTTCACTGATAAAAATAACGAATTTTTCAATAAATATTATCCTGAAATATATGGATAGAAAGATTCTTGCAAGTGGTGTTCAAATATTGTTTATAGGGGTGATGGGTATGGAAATAAAATTTAAAGAACACTTTTCTTTAGGGGTGGCTTCAGCAGCAACTCAAATAGAAGGCGGAGAATGTGACCATAACTGGAATGATTGGTACCGTAAAGGAAGGATTAAAGATAATTCAAATCCTGCCATAGCGACAAAGCATTATGAGTTATGGAAGCAGGATGCAGATTTAATGGCAAGCATGAAAATCAAACATTATCGCCTTGGTATCGAATGGGCAAGAATTTGTCCAGCGGAAGGAAAGGTAGATGACTCTGCCATAGCACATTATAGAGAAGAGCTGCTCTATTTAAAAGAGAAAGGCATTAAAGTCTTACTTACCATTCACCACTTTACAAACCCCATGTGGTTTGAGAAAAAAGGCGCATTTGAAAAACGACAGAATTTAGAATACTTTCTACAATTCGTTGAGCTTGCAATTAAATCTTTTGGGGACCTTGTTTCGGAATATATAACTATAAACGAACCGAATGTATATGCAACTAATTCCTACTTTTTTGGAGAATGGCCTCCAGGAGAAAAATCCTTCTCTAAAACACTTGCAGTAATGTCCAATATGGCGGTTGCACATATAAAAGCTTATCAAATCATCCATAATATCCGGAAAGAGATGGGCTTTTACGATACTAAGGTTAGTTTTGCAAACCATGTCAGGGTTTTTGATCCAGAAAACCTAAAAAATATTAAGCAACGTATTTATGCAAAGTTTATGGATTATCTTTTCCAAGGTGCTCCTACATTAGCAATGACCAAAGGGCAATTTAAGTGGCCACTTAAAGGCAACCGAAATAAGGAGACGGAAAGTATAAAACAGGGGGAATATGTGGATTTCATTGCAGTTAACTATTATACTAGAACTTCAGTTACAAATTTTGGTGACGGAACAAGAATAGGCTCCTATAAAAATGATTTGGGATGGGAGATATATCCTGAAGGTTTGATCCGTTGTGCAAACAAACTATATCAGTTGCTGGAGCGTCCAATTTATATTACGGAAAATGGGACTTGTGACAATAATGATTCATTTAGAAGCAAATATATTTATGATCATTTAAAGGTGATTTCTCAATCTGACTTACCAATAAAAAGGTATTACCACTGGTGTTTTTGTGATAACTTTGAATGGGTAGAGGGAGAAAGCGCACGTTTCGGTTTGGTACATATAAATTATGAAACCCAGGAGAGAACAGTGAAGGATGCAGGCAGGTTTTATACAAAAATGATAGAAGAACAAGGTGTTACAGACGACCTATATAATCAATTTGTAAAGAACCAAAAATACCACAATTGATAGAGGACTGTCTAAAGACGGGAATGTTCAGCAATTATACGGATAAAATTTGGAGGAAGACTATGGAGAGAAACGCTATGGAGAGAAATGCAAAGAAAAACAGATATATGTTTGGCCTCGGTACTGTTGGAAGGGATATGCAATACAGCATAGTAAGCATGTTTCTAATGTATTACCTGACGGATATCTTAAATTTGTCTGATTCCACAATGTGGTGGATGACAGGTATACTATTGATACTTCGAATATTTGATGCTGTAAATGATCCACTTATGGGGTTTTTAGTAGATAATACTCACAGTAGATTCGGAAAGTTTAAGCCTTGGATTGCTATAGGTGGTATTATAGGTGGTATTCTCACTATTTTGTTATTTACCGATTTTGGCCTGGTAGGCGGGAAATATTTAATTTCATTTGTAATCATCTATCTCCTATGGGATCTAACTTTTGGTGCTAATGATATTGCTTATTGGTCAATGCTGCCATCGTTATCAATCGATCCAAGAGAGCGAGAAAAAATCGGCTCAGTTGCCAAAATATGTGCTAGCATCGGTATGTATATAACTGTAGTTGCTATCCTTCCTATTACTAATACTCTGGGCGGAGATACAAGGGCATGGCAACTCACAGCAACTGCGATTGTTTTTATAATGTTGTCATTTCTTGCATTTACTATCTTCGGCGTCAAGGAAGAAAAGAGAATACAAGTGAAGGATGACTCTACTTCTCTTAAGGAGATGTTCCAAGCATTATTCAAAAATGATCAGCTAAAATGGACAGCCCTTGCAATGGCCTTGTTCATGATTGGTTATGTCACTACTACTACCTTCGGAGTCTATTTCTTTAAATATGCTTACAAAGATGAAGGCATGTACTCAATATTTGCTTTAATTTTAGGGGTTGCCCAACTTATAGCTTTATCGATTTTTCCAAAGCTGGCTGAGAAATACAGCAGAAAAAAACTGTACACTGCTTCTATTATTTTAGTATTAGTTGGGTATATTATCTTCTTTGTCAGCCCTATGAATATCGTTATACTTGGGCTTGCTTCTACTCTGTTATTTGCCGGCCAGGCATTTATTCAACTATTGATGCTTATGTTTTTATCCGATTCTGTAGAGTATGGCCAGTGGAAGTTAGGTAAAAGAAACGAGAGCATAACCTTTTCGGTACAGCCATTTATCAATAAAATCGGTGGTGCAATTGCAAATGGTATAGTTGGCGCAACATTAATAGTGTCTGGAATAAATGCAGCAGTTACACCAGAAGATGTTACCGAAGCTGGATTGCTTATGATGAAAACATCAATGATGATTGTGCCTTTAATATTAATTGTAATTAGCTATATCATTCATGATAAAAAATACAAAATTGATAGAGATATGTACGATATGATCATTAAAGATTTGACTAAGCGTGGAGAGATTACCCTCTAATCTTTTACATATTATTTATTATTTTCAAGCTGTGAATAGTACCGAGTAGCAGACCTGAATCATAAAAACTCATTTTCATTCACAAAATAACTCCTTTCTATGGTATAATAGATAATTGACATTTAGCAAATACTATGCTTTTGTCAAACGAAACCAAAACATAGAAAGGATCATTTTATGCTTCAGATTCCCGACTCTCTAATAGTAAATTACAGCATTTCGCCCCAGGAATACAAGCAGGGTATGGAATACTACCGGGCTGGTAGAATTCAAAGTGTCCGCATTTTAGAAGACAGACCTATTTTTTATGCTGTGGTTAAAGGGACCGAGGATTATCGGGTTCGAATTGCATTTGATGATAATGATCAATATCAATACGCGGAATGCACCTGCACTTCAACTAAGAGTTGGGGTCATTGCAAGCATATAGTAGCGGTGCTGCTTCATATAAAAAGGCTGAAGGACAAGGGTACCTTGTCTGAAATAACTACTCGTAGAAACTCCAGACAAATATTTCAATATTTTGAGCAGGTTCCTGTTGTACAAAAGCAGCAGGTATTACTAGAGCCGGTTTTCGAGTTTCGACCAAGCTATGAATCAATATATGGAGTATCTTCGCTGCTTTCTTTAAAAGTAGGGCTGGATCGTATGTATGTTGTACGGCAGATTGGTCGATTCCTTGAACAGCTGGAAAATTCAGAAACCATAGAATTTGGCCGATTTTTTACCTTTGACCCGTACTGGCATGAAATACCTTCCCATGAAGGCACGATCTTGGGATTTCTAAAAGAAATTTATGAAATCAATCAAATGGGAAGCGCTTCATATGGATATGGAAGTAAGAACAGTGGACTTTTTCGTGATAAATTTATATGCCTTTCTGATTCCCTGATTAAGCGCTTTTTCTCTCTAATGGGTGACCGACCTTTTCAAGCTGTAGTATTAGGAAGAGATGTCCCTGACCTTCAGATAAGGAAAGGACGCATACCTACTTCTTTCCTGGCACAAACCGAAGCAGATAGTTTGTCTTTTGAGGTCAAGACACATGGTGCTGCATATCCCATTACCGCGGACAACTCCTATATTCTGGTAGATGATCAAATTTATGCGCCACCGAAGGATCAGGTTCGCAGTTTGTCGCCATTCCTTCATTTGATGAATCAGTCAGAGTCTCGTAAGCTGATTTTCTATGGAAGGGACAAGGAGCGATTTGTATCCGAAATTCTTCCTTATGCCAGACAAGCAGGAGATGTCAGCATTAGTGATGATTTAGACCAGTTACTATTAAACGAACCTCTACATTCGGAAATATATTTTGACCGAGATGGTCATGGAATTCAGGCCCGCGTACAGTTTCAATATGGAGAACGACTGTTAGATCCGTTTGACCCTAATTATAAAGATAGAGCAGAGGATGACAGGATACTTGTCAGAGATACAGAATCAGAGCGAAAGATATTAGAGCTATTTGAGCAGTATTCTTTCCTAGTCCAGCCAAAGCACATTTACTTGGATGATGAAGACAAAATCTTTGACTTTTTCCATACCGGACTATTCCGTTTAATGGACCTGGCTTCTGTGTTTTACTCTGATGATTTCAAGGTGGTCATACGTGAAAAGGGTATTACCGGAGCTGGAATCCGTCTCAATGAGGATACTAATTTATTGGAGTTTTCCTTTGATGCAGGAGATATTGACACTTTAGAATTGATGCATGTTATGGCAGCCCTAAGGGAAAAGAAGCGGTATTACCGATTAAAGGATGGTACTTTTCTTTCACTAGAAGACAAAGAGCTGCATGGCTTGGCTCAAATAGTAGATGATCTTGGATTAAGAGACAGAGATTTAGCGAAGGGCTTGATCAGCTTACCCAAGTACCGCGCCTTGTATCTGAATCGACAGATGCGAGAATTCATGGATGAGGCACCTGTGTATCAGCCTGCTTTTCAACAGCTGTTGAAAGATATCCAGAATCCTGGGGATATCCAAGCAGTAGTTCCTACATCTCTAAAAAATATTCTTAGAGATTATCAACACACTGGATTCAAATGGCTGAAGACTCTTTCTCATTATGGGCTTGGTGGAATTTTGGCTGATGATATGGGCCTTGGAAAAACTCTGCAGGTTTTGACTTTGCTTTTATCCGAAAAACAAGAAGGCAACAGGCAACCTTCACTGGTTGTTGCACCTACAACCTTAATCTATAATTGGGAGGACGAGGTTCAGAAGTTTGTTCCTGAGCTGACCTCTGTTATAATCACAGGCACAAAGGCAGAAAGAAAAAAGCTCTTGATGGAAATACCGAATGTGGACTTGGTTATAACTTCTTATCCTTTAATTCGACGCGACAAGGAAGATTATGGAGAATACTCCTTTCGATATTGCATCATAGACGAAGCCCAGCATATTAAGAATCCAAGGTCTCAGAATGCAAGGGCAGTGAAATCAATTAATGCCAAATATCGATTTGCTTTAACCGGTACGCCAATAGAAAACTCTTTGACTGAACTATGGTCAATTTTTGACTTCGTCATGCCTGGTTATTTATTCGGCCACGCAAAATTTGTTTCTACCTATGAAAAAGCGATAGTTAAGGATCAAGATGAAGAAGCAGCTGAAGAGCTTGCAACTCAAATAAGGCCTTTTGTGCTTAGGCGGCTAAAGATCGATGTACTTAAAGAGCTTCCCGAAAAGATAGAAAACAAGATGATGACCGAACTGACTGATGAGCAAAAGAAAGTTTATCTTGCCTATCTGGCTAGAGTCAAGGGAGAAATATTTGCTGAAATAGATTCTTCTGGATACGAAAGAAGCCATATAAAAATCTTGTCTGCCATTACTCGGCTACGCCAAATATGTTGTCATCCAGTTATGTTTCTGGAAGACTACAAAGGGGAAAGCGGTAAATTGCAGCAATTGGAAGAAATCATACCAGATGCGATAGCAGGCGGTCACCGAATATTGCTATTTTCCCAGTTTACCAGCATGCTAAAAATTATTCAGCAACGAATGGAAAAACATAAAATTCCGTACTTCTATCTGGACGGCAGCACAATGGCTCAGGAAAGAAATCAATTGGTGAAACGATTTAATGAAGGAGAGGGAAAAGTTTTTCTGATTTCCCTAAAAGCAGGGGGAACAGGTTTGAACCTTACCGGGGCAGACATGGTAATTCACTACGATCCTTGGTGGAACCCGGCAGTAGAGGAACAGGCATCAGACCGTGCTTACCGAATTGGTCAAGAAAAGGTAGTCCATGTAATGCGTCTAATAACTCGAGGCACAATTGAGGAGAAAATCGAGAAGCTTAAGGAAAAGAAACGATCTCTTGCTGAAGTGGTTATACGCCCTGGGGAAACCTTGATATCCAAGCTGAGTCGAGAAGAAATAATGGATCTATTTGAGTGATGTTGTTAGTAGAAAGTGATTGCAGCCAGGCTTAGGTAGTCAGTATAGGTTGACTTTACGTATAGATTCGATAGAATTGAAAGTAGGATGAAGAGAATGTAGAAAGTTAAAAGAATATTCTACAGTAAATGCAGTATGCGAAAATGTCTGTTATAAAAAAGCTGTTAACCCAAAAAGTGTAATATAATATAATATAATATAATATAATATACTAAACATAAAGTATTAGAACATAAAAACTAACAAACATAGGAGGAATGAACATGATTCAAGAAAGTGGAAACATATCTGTGAATACTGAAGATATTTTCCCAATTATTAAGAAATGGTTGTATACGGATAAGGATATTTTCCTGCGTGAGCTGGTATCCAATAGCAGTGATGCCATATCCAAGCTTAAGAGACTGGCTTCTCTGGGTGAAGCTAAGGTGGATTCTGACGAGCCCTACTATATAAAGGTCGTTCTTAACAAGGCAGAGAAAACTATTAAAGTTATCGATAATGGTATTGGTATGACAGCTGAAGAAGTGAAGAAATACATCAATCAGGTTGCTTTTTCCGGTGCTCAGGAGTTTTTGGAAAAATATAAGGATCAAGATGAATCCAGTCAGATAATCGGACATTTTGGTCTTGGATTTTATTCTGTCTTCATGGTTTCCGATAAGGTGGAAATAGATACTTTGTCCTATCAAGAAGAGGCAGAAGCAGTGAAATGGATTAGCGATGGTGGATCTACCTATGAAATGACAGCTTCTGATTTAACCTCTCGTGGCAGTGTTATGACCTTACATATTGCTGAGGATAGTAAGGAATTTTTGGACAAATATGAACTTCTTAAAATATTGGAGAAATACTGTGCCTTCCTGCCTGTTGAGATTTATTTGGAAGATGTAGAAGAGGAAGAAAAGGCTAAGGAAGAAGCAGAGGCAAAGGCAAAAGAGAAAGAGAAGAGAGCTAAAGAAAAGGCTGAAGCTAAAACTGAAGATGACAGCACAGCAGATGATGAAGACAGCACGACGGATGAAGACTCAGACGAAGAGGAAGATAGCTCACCAAAACCCATTAATGATACCCATCCCCTGTGGTTGAAAAAGCCCTCAGAATGCACTGATGAGGAGTATAAGGAGTTTTACCAAAAGGTATTCATGGATTTCCAGGAACCATTATTTTGGATACACCTTAATGTTGACTACCCCTTCAATCTGAAAGGAATCTTATACTTCCCCAAGATTCGAAGAGATTTCGATAATATGGAAGGACAGATTAAGCTTTACAATAATCAGGTGTTTGTAGCTGATAATATAAAGGAAGTAATTCCAGAATTCCTGCTCCTGCTTAGAGGGGTTATAGATTGCCCAGACCTCCCCCTTAATGTTTCTAGAAGTTCCTTGCAAAATGATGGTAAGGTTAGAAAAATATCTGAGCACATTACTAAGAAGGTAGCGGACAAGTTAAATAGCTTATACAAAACAGAGAAGGAAGAATACGAAAAATTCTGGGAAGATATAAACCCCTTTATTAAGTTTGGTTGCATGCGAGATGACAAGTTCTATGATCGGGTGAAAGAAATTCTGATCTATAGGTCTACCAGTGGAGAGTTTACCTTACTTAAGGACTATCTCAATCGCAATAGTGAGCAACATAAGGATCAGGTTTTCTATATTTCTGATGAAAAGCAGCAGACACAGTATATTCGTTTGTTTAAGGACAACGACCTGGAAGCACTTTATCTTGATTCCATAATAGATAGTAACTTTATAAACTTTCTAGAGATGAAGGAAACTGGGATTAAATTTAGCAGCGTGGACTCTGATATTTCAGAAGCCTTAAAAGAAGAGTCTGAAACCAGTGAAGAGAACAAATCCGTACAAGAAGCACTGGAGTCCATGTTCCGAGAGACTTTGGATAAAAATGAACTGAAGATTAAAGTCGAAACACTTAAATCATCAGAGGTTCCGGCAGTGATTCTGCTTTCTGAGCAATCCAGAAGAATGCAGGAAATGGCGAAGCGTTTTGGTGATATGTCTATGGGAGGATTTCCTGTAGAGGAGACCTTAGTCCTCAATCAGAAAAATGGTTTGATTGAAAGACTGGGTGAACTGAAGGACAGAGCGGACCGAAAAGAAGATGTAGGTATGATTTGCAGGCATGTATATGACCTGGCTATGTTGAATCACAAGCCACTTGAGCCAGAAGAAATGGCGGAGTTTGTAAGACGCAGCAATCATTTACTAACTCGTTTGGCTGAATTAGAAGATTAGTAGAATAACCGGCGGGAGCAAATTCCTGCCGGTTATCTTTTTAAAGTGATTAGAGCACAGTAAATAGAAAAAATAATTAGAAAAGTAACTAGAACAAATTAATTTGATAAAGCAATAGGTAATTTACA
The DNA here is from genome assembly GCA_964345785.1 of uncultured Eubacteriales bacterium. Lineage (GTDB taxonomy): Bacteria > Bacillota > Clostridia > Caldicoprobacterales > DTU083 > UBA5454. The sequence goes on from CAYFSR010000031.1 coordinate 18,413, forward strand.
TAAGAATTTACACTCTTTATAAATATTCAGCGATGTCAATTAAGCGCGGAACAATCAGCTGTGGCTTTACATCAGAAGTATCTAAATCCGACATTTGGGTTTCACCTGTAAGAACCAATACACTGGTTGCCCCGTGGTTAGCTCCAATAGCAATGTCTGTATACAGCCTGTCACCTACAAAAACCAACTCATCCTTAGTGCAGTTCAAATAGTTTGTTATATAGTCGAGGGTTTCTGTATGAGGTTTACCCAGATATTTGGGATGAACTTCTGTAGACTGGGTAATAAAGGCGCACATGGCTCCGCAATCGGGTATAGGTCCAAATTCAGTAGGGCAGTTATTGTCTGGATGGGTTGCTATAAAGGGAATGCCATTTCTAATCAAGGTACATGCCTTCTCCAATTTTTCATAGGTCAGGGTGGTATCAAATCCGACTACTACGGCATCAGGATTGGATTCTGTTAGTAGTATTCCATTGTCTTCAAAATCCTGTTCCAAGGGTGGAGTACCTAGTAGATAAACCTTTGGACTCTCCCAGGTCTTTTTAATATAGTCTATGGTAACCATCCCAGAGGTTAATAGTTGACTATCATCAATAGAGCAGCCCATACCCTTCAGTTTTTCCATATAAACCTGACGATTCTTAGAAGAATTATTGGTAAAGAAAAGAAACTGCCTTCCATTGCAAACGAGCTTTTCCAGGAACTCCAAAGACCCCTCTAACAATTGTTCCCCTAAATAAAAGGTACCGTCCATATCTAGTATGAAATACTTCTTATCCGGTCCTAACGACTTAACCATAATCATCCTCCTGATAAATTTCAACAAATTTTTTTATAAAATAGAGTTTTTCTTGTTTCATTACGCTATGCGTGTTTATATATATATCGAAGCAGCTGCTAGTAAGAGAAAGTTTAAGTTACCTTATAAGTTTACCAGTAAATTGTAGAATGTCAACAAGACCGTACTATAGTGGTCCACAAAAATGGAGAGGCGTGATTCCCTTGGGCTGTTTAATTATTGAAGAACCTTCGCAATGCAGTGCACGCATAAAATCGAAGTTGTTAAATTAAAAGGCTGGCCTTTTTCCATACAAGAGCTCGGGTGTATTAAACCGAGCTCTCGCTGTTTTTAAATCCAACTCAACATTATTTACAAGTTATTTACTAGTATATGCATATTCTCCACTATGTGGTTAAATAGATTATTATTGCAATAATAAGCTTACAAATAAACGTATTAAAAGCTAGAAATTAGGCTAAACAACAAAAAATT
>CAYFSR010000032.1:0-19566 GCA_964345785.1 uncultured Eubacteriales bacterium
TTGTGTTTCCTGAGCTGCTTGCTGTAGTCGACTACGAAGTCTTTGTTGGAACCCCGAAGGTAATTCCTCATCCTCCAAACTGCTCATTAAATATTGCAGCTCACGCATTTCTTTCATATATCTGGAACAATCGGAACAGTCAAGTAAATGTGTCTCCAATTGTGTGCTTTGCTCATTGCTTAGTGAGTTATCCAAATACTCTTCTATTAATTTTCTATTCTTATCGCAATGTACGTTCATCGCCTCCTTGCAGAAGGGGACGGACAGCTTCACGAAGTGCTGACCTTGCCCGACTGATATGGGATTTAACCGTCCCTAATGGGACATCCAATATTTCTGCTATTTCTTCATAACTATGATGTTGAAGGTCTCGTAATATTATTACAGTTTTATACTCTGGGCGCAGTTCTCCTATACATTTAAGCAAAAATTCCTGCTGTTCCTTACGCAAAGCTTCTTCTTCTGGAGTTGGATCCTCAGAGGGCAAGTCTATTTCCCTTTGATCCTCTTCATTTTTTGGCTGACTAAGAGAAACCATGGTAAACTTAGACTTCCGGTAGTGGTCTATACAGATATTATGGGCAATTCGAAAAATCCATGTAGAAAACTGACTGTTTCCCTGAAAGCCCTTCAACCCTTTATATACCCTGACAAAAACCTCTTGGGTAAGGTCCTCCGCATCTTCACGGCGGTTGGTCATGCGCAGGCAGTAATTGTAGATTTTCTTCTCGTACATTGTAACAAGGTCACCAAAGGATTCAAAATTTCCCATCTTGGCCTCATCTATCAACTTATTCTCCCCGCTCATGCTTGTCCCCCCTTACCTATCCTGTCCTGTATTTGTCGCTTAAATTGTTAGTTCATTATTTTGCTTCTCGATTTACTTTTTTCTTCCTTCTAAAAGGAAACTTGGGTGAACCGCTAAGAGTGTATACAAGCACACCTATTACAAAAATGCTCAATAATATTATAAGGATCACCCGTAATACACTAAACTGTCCTGATAGGCCACTTTCAGCAAAAGTGATGGTCAAAGGCTGGCTTTTAGCAGTAAATTTCTGCTGATCAGCTCCTAAGCCATTGGCTTCTACAATAAAGGTTTCCGTTTCTTCCACCCTTAAAGCTGGTAAAGGAATGGTTTTCTCCTCTCCTGGTTGTAAGGTTAGGTTGTTATTAATAACTATATTTCTATCCATTAGAGTCAGCACCAGGCTGCTTAAGGCTTCCTGCCCAGTATTCTTAACAATAGCTTCCATTTTAACGTTACCTGCTCTGCTTAAGGTATCTACGTCGGATTTAAGAATAATTGACAGAGCTTGCTTCGGAAGCTCTTCTGCTGCTCCAGTTACTTCAAACTCCATATCGGAAGACTCATAGCTGTATTCCTTCTTAGTTTCTGAATCTAAAGCGATAAGGATGACTTTACTGGTGGTTTTCTCCTCCAACTCAACTTCTTTACTGAATTCCACTTCCTGCCCTGCTTCAAGCAGCTCTATAAGGGTAACCTCCCCAAAATGGGATTCGCTTATTTTAACATCGGTTAAATCTACATTGCCGGTGTTTCTAATCACATATTTCAAAGTAAAGGGCACGCCTGACTCAATCTTTTCTGTGGAAATAGATCGCTGAATCTCAACCTTAGGCTCTAACTTATCCAATTTTGTTGACCAGGTGGATTTAATAAGCTGATTACTGTTCTCTACCCTTGCCTGGACCAGAAGCTCATAATTTTTACCTGGCTCTAGATTAGCCTTATAGGCTACGGTAATTTCTTCGCCTGGCAGCAGGGCGGCATGGGTATGAAACTCCTTAGCTTCCCAATCCATAAACTTTAGCTCAGTCAGTGAAGTATTACCGGTATTCTTAATTAGCAGCTCAAAATCCACTGGTGTTTCCCCAGGAATCTTGTTCATGCTTGTCTTCCCGGTAACATTCAAGGATGAAACTGGCTCTTCGTCTTTAACCTCAACCCTAAGATCCGTACTAACTGTCTTATCCAAACTCGTATCATAACCTACTGGATCATCATAAGTTATAATCAGCGTTCCTGAAGTTGTTTTCTCCAAAGGGATGGTTCTTTGCACTGTTGCCTTTTTCCCGGGATTTAGCACATCAATGGTGCCAATTTCAAGCTCCAGGTCCTTATCGAAAACCTTTAAATTTCTGAGTGGTACATTGGAAATAGAAAGAACATCCGCCTTTAGCGTTACTTGATCTCCTTTGAAGATAGGTCCAGTTGTATCTGAGGTATAGTCTACAGCAAAATCAACCTCAGCTACATGTATATATGCACTGCGTCCAGTTGCTTTTTGTGGTTCCTCAATACCTGGAACTTTATATACAATGGTAAACTCAACCTGGGTTGGGCTAGTTTCCAATTCACCATAAAAGGTTTTTCCTATCTGTGGCTGTGACAATGATCCTCCACTGGGAATCTTAAGTTCAATACCTTCATTTGCATAATTCCGGCTTATTTGGCGATTCTCCCATATTTCGATAATTATTATCTCGTTCTCACTAGCGTTCTCTAGTTGATAGCTAATGGAAAATGGGCTCATCGGAGATACAAAGGTTTGATCGTTAATAGTAGTAACCATACCACTTATTACTGGAGTTACTTTTAGCTCACCTTCAGCATGAGCAACATTTCCTGTAGTAAAAAGCTGTAAACTTATTAGTAATATGCATAGAAATATGCTGGTAAGTCTTTTCTTCATTATCGTTTCCCCCAAACTGCTATTTTCTGAGCTCTCCTAGTTTTGTTTATATGAGCTTGTTCTTATTTTCATGCATAGAACACTACACACCGTTTCAATTAATACATCAAGGCAAGAACCAAGTTCTTGCTTCATATTCAGTATTCATTATAACATACGTGCAAGTCGTGAATCGACTTGCTTCACACCGTTTCAATAAATTCATAAACATAAAACCAAGGGTTTTATTACCTTAGTAGAATTTATTATACCATAAGCTCAGAATAAGAAAAAGTACAACTCCTATCTTAAATATTTTCACAAATCAGTAATAGAATGATTATTCTCATCAAATCACATACTACAAATAACAAGCAAACTCGTTATGTGCATGTTAAGCCTGAGGAGGTCTATTAATTTTGAAGAATTCAGAAAAGCGAACAGCCTTAGAAGCGATAGGAGCTGCTGGCATAATAGGTAGTGCAATAGGACTCGGAGCCCTTGGTGCGAAATTTATTAGCAGATTCGTTATAAATAAAGTTTCTGACCACATACTCAATACTATAACTTCAGATAACTACGATCAAAACCTGTCTGAAGCCTTTTATTCTGTCATGAGGATTGGCCCGCAGGTGACCCTGGAAACAGGGCTGCGAGCTGAAGAACCTAGGGTGATAGAGAGACCCATGGGACCTACTAAAAAATTTCCCAGTTTGGATGATTTAAAATTTAATGTTGCACAGATTAACAATCTGCCTACTGAGGTTGATACTGAAATCGACTCCTCTATTACAATTGGAAAATATGCAAAAAGACCATTGCAATTTAATCAGTTTATGATGGTGGCTCCCATGGCCTATGGAGTTGCATTAAGTAAGAAAGTAAAAGTCGCTTTAGCAAAAGCTTGTGTTGATGCAGGTGCAGTTTATCACACAGGTGCAGGAGCTGCTATACCGGAGATTATGGATCTACCTGGTAAAATAATCTTTCAATATGATAGAGGAAATTGGCCTAAGCCACAGGAAAGCATGATGAAAAGCCAGGCTGTAGAAATACAGCTGGGACAAGGCGCTTATGCCGGTGTAGGATACATCACTAAATCCAATATGCTTTCTTCAAAACTTAGGAAGGAATTTAATATTCCAAAAGATCAAGATTTGATAACATATTCCAGACAGCCCGAGGTGCAAAACCCTAAAGATTTAAAAAACTTAGTAGATAAACTTAGACATATTAATGAAGGCGTGCCAATTGGTGTGAAGATTGTTGCAGGAAAATATTTAGAAGCGGACTTATATTGGATTTGCAACAGTGGTGTGGACTTTATTGTTATAGATGGTGCAGAAGCAGCTACCAAAGGTTCGCCACCCATCTTACAGGATGATTTCGGTGTGCCTACTGTGTTTGCCATAGATCGGGCTGCAAAGTGGATGGAAAGGCATGGTTTCAAGGAGCGTATTTCTCTAATCGCTTCCGGAGGTATCCGGACCCCGGGAGATGCACTTAAAGTAAAAGCCCTAGGAGCAGACGCCTGCCAAATTGGGGCAATTGCGCTAATAGCTATCTCTCATAATCAAATCTATAAGGCTCTACCTTTTGAACCTCCTACCTCATTAACCTGGTATGACGACAAACATTCGCACCAATTTGACATCGAAACCGGAGTGAAAAGTCTGTACAATTTCTTTGAATCATGTAAGCTGGAAATGGCAGAAGGAGTTCGAGCTCTTGGAAAAACATCTCTTTCACAGGTCAATCGAGATGATCTTATAACTACGAACGAAATGTTTGCCCGAGGAATGGGTATTCCTATGGTCTATGATGCTTTTGATCCTTTAGAAAAACAGCCGCCCCGCGTGAAAAGATTAATGCTTTAATTCAGTTATTGTTCACAGCTAGTCAAATAAAATAATAAATATTATGATTTATTATTTTTAGCTGTGAACAATATTCATGAATTTTCTGTTAACATAGTCTGACCTTTATTGACTTTCGATAGGGGAAATGCTAAAATTAAGTAAAAGCAGTGAATTGAAAATTAATGAAAGGAGTTCCTGCCATGCCCTTTTTATTCGACCCTACTTATTTATTATTGATTCCCGCAATCTTGCTGTCACTTTATGCTCAAACCAAGGTACAAACTACCTTTAACAAATATATAAGAGTGCCCGCCAGAAGCGGTATTACCGGTGCTCAAGCCGCTAGAGAGCTTCTCAGGCAGAATCAGGTTTATGATGTAAAGGTGGAGCAGGTTAGCGGACGCTTATCAGACCATTACGATCCCCGTTCTAAAACCTTACGGCTTTCTCCCGAGGTTTATGGTAATCACTCACTTGCTTCATTAGGTGTAGCAGCCCACGAGGTAGGCCATGCCTTCCAACATGATAGTGGTTACGCTCCATTAAAGCTTCGAAATGCTATAGTACCTGTTGCCAATATTGGATCTAACCTGGCTATGCCCCTGCTTATACTAGGGCTTATTCTTAGTATACCTGCACTTGTGCAGATTGGTATAATTGCCTTTTCAGCAGCAGTTCTATTTCAGCTAATCACCTTACCCGTAGAGTTTAATGCCAGCAATCGCGCTATTGCAGCCTTAGAATCCGGTGGTATGATACAACGTGACGAAGCAGGCCCTACCCGCAAAGTATTAAATGCGGCAGCCTTAACTTACGTGGCTGCCACACTTATGTCCGTTCTCCAACTTCTACGGCTTATTCTTATTTCAGGCGGTAGACGTAATCGCCGATAGGAAAAATGATATTACTCTACTATAAGTTTATGGTATACCTTTTTACCCTTGCGGATCATAAGGCTGCCATCTTTAAAGTCAGAGTCATCTAAAGTATAATCTATGCTGTCGATTCGTTCATCGTTAATGTATATGCCGCCTTGCTGAATCAATCGGCGGCCTTCGCCTTTTGAGGCAATCAGCTCTAGTAATGAGAGCATATCTATTATATTACTGTTTTCTTGAAAGTCATCTTTGCTAATAGTGGTACCGGGTACCTCGGCACCCTTTGCCCCCTTACCAAACAGGGCTTCTGCGGCACTAACCGCTTTATCTGCTTCTTCCTTTCCATGGACAACTTTCGTTACTTCATAAGCCAATACCTTTTTGGCATCGTTAATCTTCTCGTCCTTCAGGTTACCTAGTCTTTCAACTTCATCCATTGGAAGGAAGGTCAACAAGGCCAAACAGTTATGCACATCTGCATCGTCAATGTTACGCCAGTATTGGTAAAACTCATAAGGGGTTGTTTTTTCAGGATCCAACCATAAAGCACCCGCTTCAGTTTTGCCCATTTTAATGCCTGCACTGGTTGTAAGAAGCTTAAATGTCATTCCATATGCAGAATTTCCATCAGCTCTTCTAATAAGGTCCACACCACTTATAATGTTAGACCATTGATCGTCTCCACCTAATTGCAGTTTCGCATTGTAGCCTCGGTTCAATGCCAGAAAGTCATAGCTCTGCATTAACATATAGTTAAATTCCAAGAAGGAAAGACCTTTTTCCATCCTGCTTTTAAAAGCTTCTGCAGTTAACATACGATTCACAGAAAAGTGAATTCCGATTTCTCTCAAAAAATCCACATATTTCAGTTCCAACAGCCAATCTGCATTGTTGACCATAATCGCCTTTCCTTCAGAAAAGTCTAGAAAGCGGGAAAGTTGTTTCTGGAAAGCCTGGCAGTTATGCTCCACCGTTTCCAAGGTCATCATTTTGCGCATATCGGTTTTCCCAGAGGGGTCCCCTACCATACCAGTGCCGCCTCCCACCAATACTATAGGTCTGTGGCCGGCCTTTTGCATGTGCATCATAACCATTACTTGAATGAAATGGCCTACATGCAAGCTGTCAGCTGTAGGGTCAAATCCAATATAAAAAGTAACGGATTCGTTTCCTAAGAGCTCACGGACTTCGTCTTCATGGGTCACCTGAGCTAAATATCCCCGTTCCTTAAGTACATCAAATACATTTTTACTGCTCATTCCATTAATACCTCCAACCAATTCAATCTTGTCCTCTATTTTATATTGTTAGTATGGATATTTCAAGCATGCTTTACTTTGTAATACTATAATCTGTCGTTACTATTTCCAGCAAGTAAATCAGAATAATAAATTTATTATTTTCCTTGCTGCTGATAGTTACTGCCTTGCTTGGGCTTATATTTTCTAAATATCCCTTGCATAATACAGAAAGCAGGAATATAATTATATACAAAGGTCAAAGAAGGTCAATAACCGAGAAGGCTGCAGGTACTCTGTCTGCCAAATGATTGGAGGTTAGAAAATATGAACATAGAAAAATTTACACAAAAAGCCCAGGAAGCTATCATGGAGGCGCAAAATATAGTAATTAAAAACCAACAGCAGGAGCTGGATGATATTCATTTGCATCTGGCTCTGGTAAAACAAGAGGATGGTCTAATCCCACTGCTTCTAAACGGAATGAATATATCGGTGCGAAACTATTTGACCTACCTGGAGAATCAGGCTAATAAAAGGCCTAAGGTTGTTGGCAATGTCCAGCCTTATGCCACCAGAAAATTTAATGAAAAGCTGATTCAGGCAGAGGAAGAAGCCAAAGAATTCAAGGATGACTACGTTAGTGTGGAACACCTATACCTGGCTATATTAAATGACAGGGATACGCAAAAGCAACTAAAGCCTTTTGGCATCACCAAAGATGCCTTTCTTAAAAGATTGGCAGAGGTGCGTAAGCAGCATCGAGTTACTACCCCCAACCCGGAATCTACCTATGATGCATTGAATCGATTTGGTAGAGAACTGGTTGAGGAAGCTCGCAACAACAAGCTAGACCCAGTCATTGGACGGGATGAAGAAATCAGGCATACCATAAGAATTTTAAGCCGTAGAACAAAAAATAATCCTGTTTTGATTGGAGAGCCTGGTGTTGGTAAGACGGCTGTTGTGGAAGGATTAGCGCAACGTATTGTTAAAGGGGACGTTCCTGAATCCCTGAAGGATAAAAAAATATTTTCCCTTGATATAGGCTCCCTGATTGCAGGTGCAAAGTATCGAGGCGAGTTTGAAGAACGATTAAAATCAGTTCTTAAAGAAATAGAAGACTCCAAGGGAGAAATCCTTCTATTCATCGACGAGATACACAACATTGTAGGTGCAGGTAAAACAGAAGGCTCAATGGATGCCGGGAATATGCTAAAGCCAAAATTAGCTAGAGGTGAGCTTCACTGTATAGGTGCGACCACCTTGGATGAATATCGAAAGTATATCGAGAAGGATGCTGCATTAGAGCGCAGGTTCCAGCCAGTGATGATTGATCAGCCTAGTGTAGAGGACACAATCTCCATTCTACGAGGTCTTAAAGAGCGTTATGAAATTCACCATGGAGTTCGCATTACAGATAATGCTCTAATAGCCGCTGCCACCCTGTCTCACCGATATATATCAGACCGTTTTCTTCCTGATAAGGCAATTGACCTGATAGACGAAGCAGGTGCCATGCTCCGGACAGAAATCGACAGCATGCCCTCTGAGCTTGATGAAACCACTCGAAGGATCATGCAACTGGAAATAGAAAGAGAGGCCCTGAAAAAAGAGACCGAAGAACGTTCTTCAGCAAGATTGGAGAAGGTTAAAGAGGAAATATCCGACTTAAAAGAAAAATTAAAAGTGATGAACGTTCAATGGGAATCGGAAAAGAGCTCCATTAAAGAAGTAAAGCAAATTAAGGAGCAGATAGAGCAGACAAAGGCAGAAATTGAAAAGATGGAAAGGGCCTATGACTTGAACAAAATGGCAGAGCTTAGATATGGCGTACTTCCCAATTTGGAAAAGAGACTAGAAGAGCTGAATAAAAAAGCTGAATCCTCTGACCATTCCAATAAGCTTCTTCGAGAAGAGGTAACTGAAGAAGAAATTGCCGACATCGTATCCAAGTGGACAGGAATTCCCGTCTCCAGACTAGTAGAGTCTGAGAGAGATAAACTATTGCGCTTAGATGACATAATGCATGAGCATGTAATTGGTCAAGATGAAGCAGTAACTGCAGTAGTAAATGCTGTGATTCGAGCACGATCAGGTATGAAAGATCCTAACCGTCCCATTGGTTCGTTCATCTTCATGGGTCCAACTGGTGTTGGAAAAACAGAGGTTGCCAGGACTCTAGCAAGAGTTCTATTTGATACTGAAGACAATATGGTTCGCATCGACATGTCCGAGTATATGGAAAAGTTCTCCGTTTCTAGGCTGGTAGGGGCTCCTCCAGGATATGTTGGTTATGAAGAAGGCGGGCAGTTAACTGAGGCAGTGCGTAGAAAACCATATTCTGTAGTCCTGTTTGATGAAATTGAAAAAGCCCACAGCGATGTTTTCAACATCCTGCTGCAATTGCTGGACGATGGACGTTTAACTGATAGTCAAGGACACGTTGTTGACTTTAAGAACACCGTAGTTATTATGACCTCTAATATCGGCAGTGATATTCTAATGGAAAGACTGATGGACAAAGGAGAGATTGATGAGCTCACTAGAAATCTGGTTATGGATGAGCTTAAGAATCATTTTCGGCCTGAATTTATTAATCGTGTAGATGACATTGTATTGTTTAAGCCATTACTTAAAGATGAAATAAGGAAAATTGCAGATATCCAGCTGCTTAATATCCAAAACAGGCTAAAGATTCAAAATATAGAGCTTAGGGTATCTGAAGAAGCTAAAGATCTAATTGTTGACGAAGCATACGATCCTGCATATGGAGCACGCCCCATTAAACGCTATATTGAACGTTACATCGAAACCGCCTTAGGTATGGGAATAATTAAAGGCGATATCGGTTCTGGCAGCATAGTTGAATTGATAACAGATGGTAGTAATAAATTTACCTACCATGTGCTGTAACTTGCTTTATCAATCCTTGTCCCATAATTTCAATGACAATCAAGTTCTGTCAATTCAGAGCAAAGCGAAGAATCCTTGCATAATGTTTGAATTAGAATTGCTACGGGTATAGATAATTAAGGTATGAAAAATATTAGGAGGAATGTGTAATGAGCAGTTTAGGTAAATTTCTACAGTCAGGTGATTGGAAAGGTGAGAAGCATGTACCAATTATCCATATTCCAGAGAAGGTAAAAGTAGAAGAGGCTTTTGAATTGAAGGTTTCAATTGGTGATGCCATTAAGCACCCTAACACATTAGAGCATTATATAGCTTGGTTTAAAGTGTTTTATGTTGAAGAAGGCGGAAAATTCCCTGTAGAGGTAGCAAACTTTAACTTTACCGCCCATGGAGAGGCTGGAGCCTATACCGAACCTGTAGGTGTAACCCAGGTTAAACTAAATAAATCCGGTAAGTTTTATGCCATCAGCTATTGCAACATTCATGGTCTGTGGGAAAACAGTGTAGACATTACAGTAGAGTAACCTCAGAGTAACCTCTCAATACAGAAAGCCCTTTATTAGTCGGTATCGTAGAGCTCTGCCTGCTAAACCGTCTGATAAAGGGCTTTTTATTTATATAATAGCTGAACACTCGCGTCTTTAGACATGAGATGAGAGCAATATCTAGCCTGAGAAGGATGATATGTTACGGTTTCAAATAAACACCTTCACGAATAATGAGCATGGGGTTGCCTGCTGCCAAGCAATTTGCTGGAATATCTCGGTTTACAAGTGTATTTGCACCAATTACCGCGTTATCTCCAATGGTGACCCCTTTTAAAATGGTAGTGTTACATCCAATCCATACCCTATCCCCTATTTTTACTGGCTTTGTTACTTCATTTTCTCTTCCATCGGAATAATAGAGATGATGCAAATCCGTGTCCATGATAGTGGTATCCCAAGAAATAGCACAATCGCTTCCAATTTCTACTTCATTAGCACAGTAAACCACGGAAGAGGCGGTAATATATGTGTTATCACCGATAGTGAGCCTAGCGTTAGGGCTAACAACGACCCCTACACCTGGGCCTAACTTGACTCTCCCTTTTATATGGATTACAGAATTTTGATACATCCGTATGGAAGCTTTAGCTTTCGACATATCTCCTATATATTGCCCTCCGAGATAAAGCTTTTTGTCAATAAATAGCTTTGCCCCAAAGCCTCTGGTAATGGAGCTTCCTAAATCAGCAATTATTTTTAATCGTGGAAAACTTCGAATTGAGTGAAACAAGTTTACAAAAAAACTATAGATAATGTTCAATATAAACTTCGGATTCATACGAAGCCGATTTCGTACCTTCTCATTGAAAATGGGTGATCCCATACAAATTTTAACCTCTTTTCATGTTGAATAATATAAAGTCAACTTATTATAATTATACCACCGTGCCTGTCCCTTTGCCATAATTAAATCTCTATAGTATCTTATATCTAAAATCTTGCCATATTGATGCTTCCTAAACCCCTTAACGGAAAAACTCATTCATGAAAGCAAATCCATATGATATAATAAACTAAATTCACAACCGTTAGGAAGGAGATTGCCATGGAAATAAAATCCATCAAAAAATTGAAGTTGTATGGATTCAATAATCTGACTAAAACATTGAGTTTTAATCTATATGATATTTGTTATGCAAACACCTTGGAGCATCGTAAAGGATATATAGAATATATAGATGAGCAATATAACGCTGAAAGGCTTACGAAAATTCTCTCAGAGGTAGCTGATATTTTAGGTGCCAATGTTCTTAATGTGGCAAAACAAGACTATGACCCCCAAGGAGCCAGTGTTGCTATCTTGATTTCTGAGGAAAATATGATTACCGAAGAAACCTTGGAACAGCAAATAACCGAGAGCCCAGGCCCTTTGCCTAACTCTATTGTAGGACATCTGGATAAGAGTCATATTACCGTACACACCTATCCAGAAAGTCACCCTGACGATGGAATCAGTACCTTTCGTGCTGATATTGATATTTCAACATGTGGTCATATAACTCCTCTTAAGGCTCTGAATTATTTGATTCATACTTTTCAGCCGGATATGGCTACCATTGATTATCGGGTAAGAGGCTTTACACGCAATGAGAGCGGTAAAAAGTATTACATTGACCACAAAATTAATTCAATTCAAAATTATATTGAAGTAGAATCCCGGGATCGTTATCAAATGATAGATGTAAATGTGTATCAGGAAAAAATTTTTCACACGAAGATGCTATTAAAGGAATTCAATCTGGATAACTATCTTTTTGGTACTGGAAAGAAAGAACTAAAGCCTGGTGAAGCTAGAAAGATAAGAAACAAACTAAAACGGGAAATGCAGGAAATCTTTTACGGAAGAAATATAACTAACGCATAAAAATGCATTTTCATGCATTAGTTACCAAAAACTGCACAATGTTAAGTTGGAAAAGAAGGATTATTTTGGCCAATGTCGAATGATATTAAAAGGTTTGTCTTTTTGGCTTTTTGTAACCTATAACAAGTTAATAAGAAGTAAAGGGGATTGCATTCATTTATGGTAGGTGTTCAAAATATAGAAGAATATCAGCTGCTACTGAACATTGCTGGTAAGACATCAGCAGACAATGAACAAAAGAAAAAGCAGTCCGCTTAATACTAATCAGCGAAACTGCTTGGATTAAATTTAAGATCCTAGTTTAATTTACAAGCCTATTTTCTAATGCTTTATAAATCTATAGATTTTCTTTGTACCTATTAGTTGATATCAATTCGATATTGATTTTCCTTTTCCTTCTCTGATTTAGGCAAAGTAATTGACAATACTCCATTATCGAATTTTGCTGATACACCCTTCGGATCTACATTATCTACCTTGAAGCTTCTACTCAAGGAGCTGGTACTGCGCTCTCTGCAGATGTAATTGTCCCGTTCTTCTTCTTTTACATTGTTTTGCTGAACAGCAATGGTTAGAATATCATTCTTTAATTCAACCTGAACATCATTCTTGTCTACACCAGGCAGGTCTGCTTCAATAACATAGTCTTTCTCATTGTCCTTAATATCTACCTTCATCTGTCCTTGAAGACCGTACTGGTATGGTTCAAAAAACCCCTTGAAAAAATTGTCGAATAGTGAATCCACAGGGTATGAACCTCTCTGCCTTCTTACGTCCATATTTCTTCTGTTATAAGGTGTTAATCCAAACATATTATATCTACCTCCTGAAATTTTTACGTTTTATTAGTTCGACTTTGTTTACTTTGACTTTCCTTGACCTTGGTTATAATATAACATCTTTAACCTTAACTTTCAAATATCGCTTTTAGTCACATTTCATGGTTTAACGAACTTATCTCCGCCTACCTCTTAAATGCTCCGGATTTTAATGTCTTTCTCATGATCCTTTTTACATCACTCTATTCGCCCTTCTATTCTCTTCCTTTCTCTTTACCTCTATGTTAAAATTTCATTAAAGGTACTAATTGTATTTACAGGCTTGAAAGGAGATATTATATGAAGGAATTTGGCATTGGCATGATAGGCTTTGGCATTATGGGAAAAGCCCACACCTATGGATATAAAACCATACCCCTCTACTACGAACACCTTCCCTTCCGTACACGCTTAGTAGGTGTTTGTACTGCACATAGTGCAACAGGAGAAAAGGCCAAAAGTTTGAATGGGTTTGAATTTGCAACAACTGATTACCACGAAATTTTAAGCCGTGATGACATTGATATCGTACATATCTGTACCCCTAATGTCTTTCATAAGGATGCTATTATTTCTGCATTAAGAGCTGGTAAGCATGTGTATTGCGAGAAACCACTTACCACTAATTATGCAGATGCTCAGGAGATTTTATCTATCTTAGATGATACGATGCTAACCACTCAAATTACTTTTCAAAATCGTTTTCTTCCACCAGTTATGCGAGCACATCAGCTAATAGAGGAAGGTAGATTAGGTCGAATTTTATCCTTTCATGCTGCCTATTTACACTCAGGTTCCGTTGACCCGAATAAGCCTATCGGCTGGAAGCAGGATGCAGAATTAGGTGGTGGAGGTGTACTTTTTGATTTGGGGTCCCATGTGCTGGATATGATTTACTACTTAGTTGGAGAATATGAGAGCATTATAGCCAGCAACCGGGTTCTATACTCTCAGAGACCAACTGCTGAAGGCAGTATGATTCCTATAACTGCAGAAGATCAATCCCTTATGATGGTGAAGATGAAAAATCAAAGTACAGGCATTATTGATATCTCAAAAATCGCTACCGGCACAAATGACGAGTTGCAGTTCAGCATTTATGGGGACAAGGGTGCTGTTAAATTCAATCTAATGGATCCTAACTATTTGGATTTTTACGATAATACTAAGCCTGAAAAACCTATAGGTGGTGAAAAGGGATTCACACGGATAGAAACTGTGCAACGCTTTCCAGAGCCAGGCGGAGTCTTTGTCTCCCCAAAAGCACCTATCGGTTGGATACGGGGTCATGTTCACAGCCTCTATAACTTCCTCCAATGCGTATACGATGGACGCCAAGCCAGTCCATCAATCAGGGATGGAGCCTATATCCAATATGTGATGGAAAAGGCTTATGAGTCGAATGATAAATCCAGTTGGATCACATTATAAACACAAGAAATATAGATGTGCAAAATGAAGTTTATTTTTTTATTTTATCCATCTACTTTTTGTTAAAAATCATGATAGAATGATTATAAATACTTTGCGGCTAAAAGTATGTTATTGAAATAATAAACTAAGGAAAGAAGGGGTTATTTGGACTATAAAATTATTGCTGACAGCTGTTGTGATGTATCGGAAGAAATGCAGAAAGAAACTGACGTAGAACTGATTCCTTTAACTATACGAATTGACGATAAAGAGTATGAAGATAATCATACTCTTGATATGGAAGCTTTTCTACAGCACATGAAGGATAGTAAAAATCCACCGAAGACATCTTGCCCCTCAGTATACGATTTTCTACAAAGCTTTAGGGAAGGCGAAAACATCTTTGTTGTGACACTTTCCTCTAAGCTCAGCGGTACTTATAATGCAGCTGTGCAAGCAAGGGAAATGGCCCTTGAAGAGGTTAAGGATAAGTTCATCCATGTATTCGATTCCTTAAGTGCTGTAGTTGGCGAAACCCTTGTGCACCTAAAAATTCATGAATGCCTTAAGAATAATTTAAAGAATAACGAAATTATTGATAAGGTAAACAATTACATTAATGAGATGAAAACCTTCTTCTTATTGGAAAGCTTAGACCATCTTGCAAAAGCAGGAAGGCTGAATCCCCTCATTGCAAGAGCAGCCAGCGTCTTATCAATCAAGCCAATTATGGGGGAGGATAACGGAAGCATTCGATTGGTGGATAAAGCAAGAGGCTATGAGCGAGCTTTTAAACGACTAGTGGACATCATTGGTGAAGAGGGCAACCGGTTAGAAGAAAAGATTCTGGGAATAGCCCATTGTAATTGTTACCAAAGGGCATTGAAGTTCAAAGAACTTGTCATGGAAAAATATTCATTTAAAGATATTTTTATTGTCCAAATGGGCGCTCTCAGTTCTACATATGCCGACCAGGGTGGTATAGTAATAGCCTTCTAAAAACGCATAATGAATTGATAATCCTTATTACTTTTACAATTCATTTTGAGTTACTAACAAGTAGAATATTCAAAAAGTTGCCTAAATGGCAACTTTTTATTTTCTCTTTACTTACTTTTTTAGCTTAATGCTTTTTTGAATAATTCCTCTATTATCTTCTTTTTTGGTACCCCCTCATGGAATTTTTGTCCATCGAGATAATAGGTAGGAACATAATAAAAATCATATTGATCGGCAAGCTCTGGCTCCTCGGTTTCATTAATAACCTCTATTTCCAACTTCTTATATTCTGGATTCTCCTCGTATAGTTCTTGCATAAAGCGCTTTGCATTAGCACAGTGAGGGCATCCAGTCATTATAAACATTTGAATCTTCTTCATGGGTCCTCGTCTCCTTATCCTTTTACATCAAAATAAAGCTATATTATTAATTATAACCAATTAAGAAAGTAAACTAACAAAATACACTCCATACAGTAAAATCCTATAGTAATATCAGTAAGAATCAAATATAATTGTATTGGACTGCATCGGATCCTATTGATCTTAATTAGATGTCTGTTCATCTTGTATTGTTTCATTTTTTAATTTTATTGGTATGAATCAATAGAACTTTATTGATTCTAGAAGGTAAAAGCTTATGCTTTATAGAATTGAATTTTGGGAACTAAATCAAATTAGAATAAGAAAGGAAGAAGAAGATGGGTATTTTTAAAGCAGCAGCTGGCGCATTGGGTGGTGCATTAGCAGATCAATGGCTAGAGACAATTGAACCGGCAAAAATAGATAACACAACGTTAGCTACATATGGAACACTGGTGCGAAAGGACGACAGGAGAAGCTCCAACAGGAGAAGAACCGAGGAAGTCATTTCCAATGGTTCCATCATTCATGTTCCTGAAAATGTTTTTATGCTATTAGTGGATGGTGGAAAAATCGTATCAGCCACTGATGAGCCGGGCTACTGGCAGGTAGATAACTCCCGGGCACCTTCCATATTCTTTCAATCCGATGAAGGCACAGAGCTTTCTGGATATCAAAACACAGGACGTACAGCCATTCAACGCCCCGGTGGCATAGTCAATACCTTGAAGGACTCATGGGAACGTTTCAAGTTTGGCGGAACCACTCCTGTTAAGCAACAGGTAATTTATATAAACAAACAGGAAATCCCCAATATTCGTTTCGGAACCAAAAATCCTGTCCCCTACACCGATCGAGTGCTGGTACCAGGAAGAGTAGTTCCCTGTAAGGTCACCTCCTTTGGAACCTATTCTATAAAGGTTGGAGACCCTCTACTTTTCTATACAGAGGTTTGCAGTAAAGTTGGCAAGTCTAATTTGGAGATCACTGACCTAGCGGAGCAATACCTAAATGAATTTCTCATGGCATATACCACTGCATTAGCTAAGCTTTCCATGGATATGGTAATGGTTTCTGATATTCCAATTAAAACTATGGAATTGGGTAAATACATGGCAGATGTCCTAGATGAAGAATGGCTGGCACAACGAGGATTCTATATCCAAAGTGTAGGTATTGCAGGCATTAGCTTTGACGAGAAGACAAATGAACTACTCGAGCAATATGCAAAGGATTCCATCCTAATGGATCCCAATGCAAGAGCTGCTCGAATGACTGGTAGTGTTGCTGCTGGACTGGAAGCAGCTGGATCTAATGAAGGCGGCGCTATGATGGGCTTTGCTGGTATAGGAATGGGAATGAATGCAGCAGGTGGTGTGTTACCACAGAATGTATATCAATCTCCTCAGCCTCCTCAAGGCAACCAAAATTCGAATGCTTCTGTTCCTACATGGACTTGCGACTGCGGAAACAAAATGCCAGAGGATGCCAAATTCTGCTCCAAGTGCGGCAATAAGAAGCCAAAATCAAATAGCTGGGCCTGCTCATGTGGGAAAATCGCTGAAGGTAAGTTTTGCTCGAATTGTGGCAAACAAAAACCTGATGATGGTAAATGGATTTGCGACAAGTGCGGCAATGAATCTGAAGGTAATTTCTGCTCAAAATGCGGAAATAAGAAGTCTTAATCGAAAGGGTAAAGAGGTGACAAAATGGGTGCGCTCCAATATAAGTGCCTGAACTGCAGAGCAGGACTGGAATTTGATCCACCCTCTCAAAATTGGAAGTGTGATTATTGTTTCAGTGAGTTTACAAAAGAACAACTGGATGCTGTTCATGGTACACAGGAAAAGGAAGAGTATGAGGAAGAACAAGAACAACCGGAACTGGATGTCTACCACTGTAACAGCTGTGGGGCAGAATTACTGGCTGACGATACCACATCAGCTACCTTCTGCTTGTACTGTAAAAATCCGACAATTATAAAGTCCAGATTTACCGGTAGATTCAGGCCCAAATACCTAATACCCTTCTATCTAACCAAAGAGCAAGCTCATGACTTGTATAGAAAGTGGATTGGAAAGCGCTTATTTGCACCTACAGAATTTAAGCTAAAGGAAGAAATTGAGAAAGTAACTGGGGTATATGCACCATTCTGGTTATTTGATTGCAGAACAAATGGCACATTGCAAGGTCAAGGTACCCAAGTTCGAACATGGATTCAGGGTGATTACCGATATACCCAAACACGATTTTTTCATGTGGTTCGCCGCGGAACAGCAGAATATCAAAAGGTGCCTGTAGACGCTTCAAAAAAACTGGATGATTCGTTGATGCAACTAATTGAACCTTATAATTACAAAGACCTGAGGGACTTTTCCAAGCAATATATGTCTGGCTTCATGGCGGAACGATATGATGTGGAATCAGAAGAAGCAATAAATGTAGCAAAGCGCAGAGTAGAGCAGTACACAGAAAAGCGCTTAAGGGAAACCATAGGCGGGTACACCTCCTATCACGACACTAATAGTGATGTAAGATTGCAAAAGTCAGAGGAAAACTATGCCTTGATGCCAGTTTACCTACTAGTTAATAAGTATAAGGGTAAGGACCACCTTTTTATGATTAACGGTCAAACAGGAAAAGTTGTAGGCGAAGCACCAGTCAGCAAATTAAAGCAGCTTCGTTTTGCTGGAATTATTTTTGCAGCTACTTGGCTCTTAGCCGTATTTGGAGGTGCCTTTTTTGGATAGAAAAGTAAAACAGCTTGCCCTATTCAGCCTACTGTTCATTTTTCTGATTTTGCCCTTTAATTGGAGCATTGTCAAAGCAGCATCTACTGAAAACGTTAAGGATGATCTAAACTTTTTAACAGGAGAAGAGTTAAGCCAGATTCAGTCCGAAATAGATCAGACCGTTTTTGAACACAATTTAGATATTGTTATTGTCATTACCGATGACACGGAAGGTAAAAGCTCAAGAGATTTTGCAGATGATTACTATGATTATAACGGTTTCGGTGTTGGCACTGATGCCTCAGGCCTCCTTATGCTAATCAATATGTATGAGCGGGAGCTCTGGATTTCCACTACAGGAGAAGCTATAAGTATCTTTACCGACGGTAGAATAGACAATATTCTGGATGAAGTAGCACCCTATCTATCCGAAGAAAACTATTATCAGGCATCAATGAGATTTATAAGTCAGGTAAAACTATATGCGATGATGGGAGCCCCTACAGCCCCTGCACCTGGCACTCCGAACAATCATCAGGGAGAAAGTCCATACTATCCAGATTACAGTTCTCCATCTTATAGCTATTGGGAGAAAGCTCTTCGTATTATGACCACCCCCATTGTTTATCTTGTGGGGATTATACTGGCGATTATAGGAGTAGTCATAGCCTCCAGTGGAAATAAAGGCAAGGTTACCATCGATAATCGCACTTATGAAGGAATTGGTTCATTTCAGTTGCTTGATAAAAGGGACGATTTTATTAATCAAACCGTTACCCGGACTCGAATTCCCAAGAACAACGCCAGCAGTGGTGGCGGGGGCAGCAGCGTCCATAGGGGTAGTAGTGGTCGAAGCCATGGTGGCGGTGGTCGTAAATTTTAGGTTTATTAAAAACAAACCCATTCAGTATCTATAACCGAATGGGTTTTTTGCTTCCATTAATTAAATTTATTTTTCATATATTAAGCATAAGATTCTGTCTGTTAATAGCCAACTTATTATAACTTAGCCAAAGCTGCTATTGCCGCCCCTGTCAGGTTAACATTTTCAGCTTCTACAAATTCATAATATAGGTTCAGATCTTTAATTAAGTATTCTTCCATATAATACTCTAGCTTTCGCTTGAAGTTTTTCAACAAGTAAAAGGTAGAACCATCGGCTGTAATACATACTGGCCGGCTGATATCGTGCCCCTTGTTTATTTTGCGAATAACACCAATCAAATTAATAGCCGTCAGCTTA
>CAYFSR010000033.1:0-13298 GCA_964345785.1 uncultured Eubacteriales bacterium
GATAAGTTTGGGTTTTATGTTATTTTACTGGTGTGTCTGGGAATTATCGCAACCACAGCGATACTAACACGAGGGAATAGGCAGGAAGGCGATATTGCAGGTGAAGGTGGGGACAAGTGGAGCCCTGATTCAGACATTGCAGTTGAAGGTGGAATAGGCACAGATATAGATATATCCATAACCGATGTTACAGACCCGGAGCCTTCAGGGGAATCCTCATCGAATGATTCTAAAACTGACCCTAACAAATCAGGAGGCGATAAAAAACCGCAAACCAACGATACTAATGCACAGCCTTCTGAATCTGGTAAGGGAACATCAGCAGAAAAAGATGATGGATCAAAAGCGCAAACAGTTAGTGGGCCTGATAAGGGTGCTGGTTCATCTGACGGAAACAAGGCTAAGAGTTCTATGAATATGCCTGTAAATGGAGAAATATTACAGGCGCATAATCTAGACTCTTTAGTTTACTCTGAAACACTAAAGGAGTGGACCACACATACCGGAATGGATATAGCTGGCGATTTAGGTGATGAAGTAAGAGCAGCACTAGCCGGTAAGGTGAAAAGCATTAAAGAGGATCCATTGCAGGGCATTGTCATCACACTGGATCACGGAAACGGCTTAAAAACAGTCTATATAGGCTTGTCCACTAAGGATATGGTTAAGGAAGGGCAGCAAGTGGAGACTAACCAGGTTATTAGTGGTATTAGTAGAACTGCAGGCTTTGAAATTACGGAAGATCCCCATCTTCATTTTGAAGTCTGGCTGGATGACGAAATACAGGACCCTCAAGACTATATAAAGTAAAAGCAAGCTTAATTTTGTAATTGCATTCTATAATCCAACCCCCCTGCATAATTATTTAAATATAGTAAGTGTAGGGGGGATTGATTTTGAAGGATTATATTGAGGAGAGGGCTATAGAGATTGCAAATTACATCATTGAATCGAAGGCGACCGTACGGGAAGCCGCAAAGGTATTTAAAGTGAGCAAGAGTACTGTACATAAGGACGTGTCGGAACGCCTTCCGAAGATAAACCCCACTATTTCAGATGAAGTAAAAAAGGTACTAGATCAAAATAAAGCTGAAAGACACATAAGAGGCGGTAGAGCTACCCGCATTAAATATAAATCAAGAGACTAACAACTCCCTTAACGTCAGACAAATCCCAGGGAAGTATTGGTATGAAAGCGGATGAAGTGTCCAAGAGTATAATGAGAAAAGATAAACGTGACGTAAACAGCTCCATGCTGTGTAGGTCATGTTTTTCTTTGCGAAAAAGGAGGATTTTTGCGAATTACATAGAATAGTAACAAGAACTGTGAACTTATGAAAAGTATGTGTATGAGAAAGGTGAGATCGCTTTTGTTGGGATTCAGAGATATCGGCATTGATTTGGGCACAGCTAGCGTGCTGGTATATATTAAAGGTAAGGGAATTGTGCTAAAGGAACCTTCCGTAATTTCCATTGATAAAAACACCGGTCAGGTGCTGGCTGTAGGGGATGAAGCCCGATTAATGCTAGGTAGAACTCCCGGTAATATCGTAGCCACACGACCTCTGTCAGCGGGGGTCATATCCGATTATGAAATTACAGAAAAGATGTTAAAGTACTTTCTGCGTAAAGTATCTACCAAACGCTTATTCGGAAAGCCCAGGGTTGTCATATGCGTACCTAGTGGCGTAACAGAGGTTGAAAAGCGTGCAGTGCTAGATGCTGCAGCAGAAGCCGGAGCAGGCCGAATATATCTCATAGAGGAACCCATTGCAGCTGCAATAGGGGCTGGTTTGGACATATCCAAGGCCTGTGGGCATATGCTGATAGATATCGGTGGAGGCACCACCGACGTGGCAGTCATTTCTCTTGGAGGCGCGGTTCTTTCTGAAACCATTAAAACCGCAGGAAATGATTTTGACGAAGCGATTATGAAATATATGCGTAAAAAACACAATCTTCTCATCGGTGACAGAACCGCTGAAGATATGAAAATAAACATCGGTTCGGCTTATCCTAGGAAAGAACAGATATTTATGGATGTCACGGGACGAAATTTGATTTCTGGCCTACCTAAAACCGTTACGGTATCCTCCGAAGAGATGATCGAAGCCCTGGAAGAACCAGTGCAGGACATCGTGGAATGTGCCCACTCTGTGTTGGAAAGAACCCCACCAGAGCTAGCTGCTGACATCAGTGAGCAGGGCATTTGCATGACAGGTGGCGGAGCTTTGCTATACGGCTTTGATAAGCTCATACAAGAGCGTACAAAAATTGCTGTATATATTGCCGATGATGCCATATCATGTGTAGCGCTGGGAACAGGTAAAGCCCTTGAATCCTTAGATGTATATTCCAAGGCATCTGTATTTGAACATAAAAAAGGTGTACCTGTAGCATACTAACAGCTGACTTACTAATTTTCTGAAAGGGAACTAATTTTTATGAATCTTGATATCAATGAAATCATGAAGCGTATTCCCCACCGATACCCATTTTTATTAGTGGATTGCGTTACGGAACTAATCCCTGGGAATTCTGCCAAGGGATATAAAAATGTAACAATCAATGAACCTTTTTTTCAAGGTCATTTTCCAGGCTATCCAGTGATGCCTGGTGTACTGATATTGGAAGCCTTGGCTCAATTAGGGGCTGTTGCAGTGCTAGACAGTGAGGAGAACAGAGGGAAGTTAGCCCTTTTCACAGGTATTGATAAGGTGAGGTTCCGCAGACAGGTAGTTCCTGGTGATAAACTGGAATTGGAAGCCCAAATAATTCATATGAAGAGTATCATGGGTAAAGCATCAGTTAAAGCTACAGTAGATGGTGAGCTGGCTGCAGAAGGAGAAATCATGTTTGCTCTTACAAATCCATCGAGTAAGTAAGGTTGTAAAATGGATTTGCCAAAATAATATGATAACTTATAATAAGAAGCAACTATACTGAGTAGTTGCTTTTTTGGACCCCAATATCATACCAAAGATTCTTCGCCAGGATCAGAATGACAGTGCTCGTTAAATAATAGTCAAATGTTTTTAAGAATAAAATAAAAAATATTCGGTTTTCTAATCAACTATGCTATAATAAATACATGAATGAAGCAAAGCCTTAGGACTTTGCACTGATGAATTTATTGAAACGGTGTGAAGCAAGTCGATTCACGACTTACACTTATGTTATAATAATTACAGCTAAAAGAGTAGAAGAATAATCATCTTTGCATCATTGATTGTTTGAAAAGTAATCTTAAGGGGCTGATAAAGCTGATAATCAAAAAAAATGAACGTATTGCCGCCATGACGCGGATTTTGTGCAGCCATCCCAATCAGAATTATACTCTGAATTATTTCAGTGAATTGTTTCATTCTGGAAAGTCTACTATTAGTGAAGATATTGCCATCATTCGTGATACATTACTTGCTTTCCGACTAGGTGGTTTGGTTACTACTGCTGGGGCAGCAGGAGGAATTCGATTTGTGCCTTTGATGGAGAAGGAGGATACAGTAAGCTACATCACTGAATTGTGTCATGAATTGTCTGAGCCTAATCGTATTTTGGCTGGTGGATATCTTTACATGAACGATATACTGCATGATCCTCATCAAGTAAACCAAATTGGAGAGATACTGGCGACTCGTTTTATGGATAATCAGCCTGATTTTGTTTTTACTGTGGAAACCAAGGGGACCCCTGTAGCTCTTGCAACTGCCTATTTCCTTGGCTGTCCTGTTGTGGTAGCGGGACGGGACGGGCAAGCCGTAGCAGGTCCTTTGGTCAGCATTAATTACGTAACTGCTTCATCCCGTAGAATACAAACTATGTCAATCTCCAAGCGGGCGATAAAGGAAGGAAGCCGGGCTCTTATTATAGATGATTTCATGAAGGGCGGTGGAACCGCTCGAGGGATGGCTCAGCTGTTAAAGGAGTTTAGTGTGGATATTGTAGGAACCGGTGTTGTCATTGCGACTAAAGAACCTACTGAGAAATTGGTGGAACATTATACCTCCCTAATGGTATTAGAAGGTATCAATGAAGCTGAAAACCGCATTGAAATTTCTGCAGCTGATTGGATTCTCGTAAATTGATAAGAAAAATTTCTATAATTTAGAAGGAGTATCCAATTTTTTGGCGAATAATACAAGTAAAATAGGTGCAAAATTGCAGCAACCTGAGTGCAACTTGTATTTGCTGGAAGGTGGTGTTTTGGGTGACCTTTACTGATGTTCGTATCCGCAAGATTGGAAGCGATGGTAAAATGAAGGCAGTGGCTTCTGTTACCTTCGACAACGAGTTCGTTGTCCACGACATAAAGGTAATTGAAGGACAAAATGGTTTGTTTATAGCCATGCCCAGTCGGAAAACCCCGGATGGAGAGTACCGGGACATCGCACACCCAATCAATTCTGAAACGAGAGAAAAACTGCAGGATCTCGTATTAGAACGCTACAACAGTATGGAAGAAGAGTAAACAGGCAGAAGCTTTAGAGGAGAGAAAACTCTCCTCTAAAGCTTTTTTGGATTTTTTTGGATTTTACTTGCTTTTTCCATTCTTTTTCTTGTTCATAAACTTATTTTGTCAATACCATTGGATGATGATATAATAAATCAAAATCATTCCATATTTCCTTAATTATAAGGAGCAATATTGTTTGGAGGGAGCTATAAATATGGAAAAATCGATTTCTGTCATTATATCTGCTTTTACAGCTGATGAGAACGCAATGAATTCAAGCATGCCTTTGCCTATGCACCAGATATGCGGACGTAGTTTGCTTCACCATGCTATACATCTTGCTCAACAGATCACATATACACCACCTTCTATCCTCGTTGATAAGAATGTGGAGCAAATTAATGATCATGTTTCTGCATCCAATGTAGCAGAAGTGTTAGACATGTCTACTACTAGCTTCAGTGATCTTCAAGCTCTTACTCATCTTGCAGAAGACGCTGATATGATTATACTGCTGCCTGTTCATATGCCATTGGTTACAGCGGCTAATTTGCAGAATATAATCCGATTTACGGAGAGCCAAAGCTTGGATGCGGCTGTTATGTCCTTAGAAACTACCCTTAGTGATGTATCCTTTAGGAATCAGCTTTGCTGTTTTTCTACTAAGTGGTTGAATGACATGCTTACAAATCGGGAAAGTCAGCAATCCGACATCCAGACTTTTCATCCTTCTGATCTTAGTGAATTACTTGTAGTTAACAATCGAGTAAATCTTGCCAC
Source organism: uncultured Eubacteriales bacterium (assembly GCA_964345785.1). Lineage (GTDB taxonomy): Bacteria > Bacillota > Clostridia > Caldicoprobacterales > DTU083 > UBA5454. Next base: position 5,234 of record CAYFSR010000033.1, read on the forward strand.
TGCAGAAGCTCGAATGCGACTGAGAATTAATGAAAGCCACATGAGAAATGGCATTACTTTTTTAGATCCAAATCAAACCTATATTGGTGCAGATGTAAGCATTGGCCCAGATACACTCATATACCCGGGTAATATATTGGAAGGCAACACAGCTATAGGTGAAGGGTGCGTCCTATATCAAAACAACAGATTGAAAAATGCTGTTATTAGTGATAACGTCACCATTCAATCATCTGTAATCTTAGACAGTACAGTAGGACACGCTTCCACTGTAGGTCCTTTTGCTTACATACGTCCCGACAGTACCATTGGAAGCAATGTGCGAATTGGGGATTTCGTTGAGGTCAAAAAATCAGTTATCGGCGATGGTTCCAAGGTATCTCACCTAACATATATTGGAGACGCCCAGTTGGGGGAAGATGTGAATATAGGTTGCGGTGTTGTTTGCGTCAACTATGACGGTAAACAAAAACAGCAGGTCACGGTTGGAGATAATGCTTTCATTGGATGTAATGTTAATCTTGTTGCACCAGTAAAGGTTGAGGACAACGCCTATGTAGCTGCCGGTTCTACCATAACTGAAAATGTGCCTGCAAAAGCCCTTGCTATTGCTCGTGCAAGACAAATCAATAGAGAGGGATGGGTAGATAGAAGGGAGCAAAAGTGACACAATAGCTTGTCATTCCGAACGCAGTGAGGAATCTTGGAAAGATCCTTCGCAATGCTCAGGATGACATTAAGGAGTTACATAAACACAAATACAGTATAAACGGAGGATAAACGATGGCCCCCCATGGGAAGAATATTAAGATTTTTGCTGCTAATTCCAACCTGGAGCTAGCGAAGGAAATTTCTATGTATGTAGGTGTACCTGTAGGTAATTCCAAGGTATCAATGTTCAGTGATGGTGAAATATCTGTAGACATTTATGAGACAGTCCGGAGCTCAGATGTTTTTGTTGTCCAATCCACCTGTGTGCCGGTGAATATTCACCTGATGGAACTGTTAATAATGATAGATGCCTTTAAGAGAGCATCTGCTGCACAAATTACGGCAGTTATACCCTATTACGGATATGCCAGACAAGACCGTAAGATAAAAGCCCGAGATCCCATTACCGCCAAGCTGGTAGCAGATCTTATTACGACAGCAGGTGCTGATAGAGTACTAACTATGGATTTACATGCTGGACAGATTCAAGGCTTTTTCAATATACCTGTTGACAATTTGTTTAGCATGCCGATACTTGCTAAAGACTATGTAGAGAGAGGCTTTGAAGGAGATGATGTGGTAGTAGTTTCTCCTGACTTAGGCAGTGTAACTCGGGCTAGAGCCTTTGCTCATAAGTTAAATGCTCCTATTGCCATAATTGATAAAAGAAGACCTATGCCCAATGTAGCTGAGGTTATGAACATAATTGGGGATGTTAAAGGTAAACGTGCCATCTTAATAGATGACATGATTGATACCGCTGGTACTATCCAACAAGGAGCTAAAGCACTGATAGAAAAAGGCGCTAAAGAGGTTTATGCTTGTGCAGCTCATGCAGTCTTATCTGGACCTGCAGTTGAACGGATTATGGATTCACCAATTAAAGAGCTGGTAGTAACAAATAGTATTCCCTTGCCTCCTGAGAAGCAAGTAAGCAAGATTAGATCTTTATCTGTGGCTCCACTCTTTGCAGAAGCCATTAATAGAATTTATGAGGGATTGCCGGTCAGCACTTTGTTTAACTGATTTTCCCTAACAGACAGAAAGGAAGTAAAGTATGTTTCTCATTGCAGGGTTAGGGAATCCTGGGGACCGATACCATGGCACACGGCATAATATTGGTTTTTATGTTATAGATCTTTTGGCGGAAGCTCATGGCATCCGCGTAGATCGTATCAAGCATAAGGCTGTTTTAGGAGAAGGTCGCATAGGAGACCATAAGGTTGTATTGGCCAAGCCACAAACCTATATGAATAACAGCGGAGAAAGCCTATTAGCACTGAATCAGTGGTATAAACTAGAGCCCCAGCATATAATTCTGGTATATGATGATGTGGACTTGGATCCCGGAATTATGCGCATTCGTCCTGAAGGCAGTGCTGGCACCCATAATGGGATGCGCTCAGTTATCTACCATCTGCAAGATCAAAACTTTCCAAGGGTTCGCATAGGCATAGGTAAGGCACCAGCTGGCTGGGATTTGGCGAATTATGTTCTATCCCGTTTTCGGGATGAAGAAGTGGAAGCCGTGAAAGAAGCCTGTGAAAGAGCTGTTAAAGGGATTGAATGTATTCTTTCCCACGATGTTGAACAGGCTATGAGCAGGTATAACGGGTAGGCGGATACTGGATACTGGATACTAGTAGACTGTATCACTTAATCTTGTCATTCCGAGATTATCGAGGAATCTTGAAAGTAAAGACCCTTTGCAATGCTCAGGATGACACTAAAAAAGTTACAGAACTAGATACATGTAGGGGCAGACGACTTTGTCTGTCCGAAAATAACCCTGCCTATTTTTAAAATAAGCAGGGTTAACATGCAAAAAAATAAAACTCTTTATGTATGTAATTAAAAGAAAGTTGTGATTTAATGGAACCTATTTGGCGAAAGCCCATGGAGGGCTGGACCCAATTTCAAAACAATAGAGAGCATGTGCGAAGCATAAGGGGTATGACTGCCTTTACAGGGGTGACAGAAGCTCAAAAAAGTCACTTGATAGCCAGCATAATTCACCCTATGGACGAAACTTGTCTGCTTGTCACTTATGATGAGTTGCAAGCTAATCGCCTGCTGGACGATCTGAAATTTTTCCTTCCAGGTCAACTTGTACTGTTCCCTACCAGGGAAATGATGCTCTATCATGCTGCTGCCCATAGTCAAGAAGTAACAGGCCAGCGGCTTTCTGTGTTGGAACGACTAACAGCTGGTGAAAAGCTGCTGATTATCACTTCTATAGATGCACTGCTGCAACCAAACATTCCACTGGAAGTCTTTCAACATTCGATCTTGGAGCTTAAAGAAGGAGAAGAAATTTCTCTATCTTACCTGACAGAAAGAGCAATCAATCTGGGCTATGAAAGAGTGGCTTCCATTGAGGGCCCTGGTCAATTCAGTATGAGAGCAAGCATATTTGATATATTTCCTTTATCCCAAGAGAAACCATATCGAATAGACTTTTTTGACGAGTTCATAGACTCCATACGTTCCTTTGATCCAATTAGTCAGCGCTCAGAAGAACGGCAGGAATCTCTTAGAATACCCCCTGCCAGAGATCTAGTGCTAACACCACAGACTCAGCAAAAAGGACAAGAGCTAATAGAAAAGAGCTATCGTCAACTATTACAGAAAATGCAAAAAGATCCGGAATTTGATACAACAAAGCTGCAAAGTCGTATGCAAGAATTACTGGAGCGAATGGACCAGGGAATTTTAGATCATCAATTGGTTCACTTTTTCCCATATTTCTATGAACAACCGGGCAGCCTGCTGGATTATGCAGGGCAAGAAGCCATATTGATTATAGATGAGCCTACTCGAATTAAGGAGCATAGTCACCAAACGGCCAATGATTTTGGCGAATATTTTAGAGATTTGCTCATGAAGGGAGAAGTTCTTCCTGAACAAGCCAATCTGTTGGGTGATTATGACAACATTCTCAACAAAGTGAATCAATACAAGGGTATGGCATTATTATCCTTGCCTCGGAGCAACCTGGGCTTTGAACCTAAGCGCATTCAGCCCATAGCTGCACGAACCATTCCGGCATATCATGGAAAATGGGAGCTTCTAGCTGACGATCTTCGTTATTGGAAGGAACGAAATTATTTCATTCTTATGCTATCAGGAAGCAAAATGAAGGCAGAAGGAATGTCGGATGCCCTATTGGAATACGGCTTGGAGGTACAGATAGGAGCTGACTCCAGTAACGATATATATCCAGGACAAATTATCGCTCTTCCTGGGAGCCTAAGTAAGGGCTTTGAATATACTGAATGTCGTTTCGTCATTATCAGTGATCAGGAAATATATGGGATACAAAAGCATAAAACCGTATCGAAAAAGAAAGGCAGGAAACTGGACCCCTTCACCGATTTGAAAACAGGGGATTTGGTAGTACATGAAAACCACGGTATAGGAAGATACTTGGGCACTAAAAAACTAGCTGCAGGAGGTCAGGAACGAGATTATCTTCTGATTAAGTATGCTGGCACAGATAAGCTATACATCCCTACAGACCAGATGGATCTAATTCAGCCATACATTGGCGGCGAGGATAAGATGCAGAAATTGTCCAAGTTAGGCGGTACTGAATGGCAGAAGACCAAGTCTCGTGTAAGGGAATCAGTAAAAGAATTAGCTTTTGATCTAGTTAAACTATACGCTGCCCGAGAGGCTGCTACAGGCTTTGCTTACTCTGAAGATACCCTTTGGCAGCGACAATTTGAGGACAACTTTCCTTACGAGGAAACTCCAGACCAATTGCAGTCACTTATAGAAATAAAAAGAGATATGGAATCCAGTAAGGTTATGGACAGGCTTTTGTGCGGGGATGTAGGATACGGAAAAACGGAAGTTGCTATCCGAGCTGCTTTCAAGGCTGTTATGGATGGAAAGCAGGTAGCTGTTTTAGCACCTACTACTATTTTGGCACAACAGCATTATTACACCTTCGTTAGCCGTTTTGGGGATTTTCCCTTTACAATACAGGTTCTAAGCCGTTTCCGAACACCAAAAGAGCAAAAGGAAACATTAAAGGCTTTAAAAGCGGGAAATGTAGATGTGATTATTGGTACCCACAGACTTCTAAGCAAGGATGTCAAGTTTCGAGATTTGGGACTGTTGGTTGTAGATGAGGAGCAGCGTTTTGGAGTAGGCCACAAAGAAATAATTAAACAGATGAAGAAAAATGTGGATGTGCTGACGCTTACAGCGACTCCCATACCACGTACCTTGCATATGTCGCTGGTAGGCATTCGTGATATCAGCGTTATAGAAACCCCTCCGGAGGAGCGATATCCGGTGCAAACCTTTGTCGTTGAGTATAGCGATTCCATGATCAGGGATGCGATCATTCGTGAGGTTCAGAGGGGAGGCCAGGTTTATTTTGTATACAACCAGGTCAAGCTAATGGAAAAAATGGCGGAAAGACTCAGGCGACTGGTACCGGAAATTCGAATTGCTGTAGGTCATGGGCAAATGGGAGAAGCTAATTTGGAGCGGGTTATGGTGTCCTTTTATGACCATGAATATGACCTTTTGCTCTGTTCAACCATCATAGAAAGTGGGCTGGACATACCCAGTGTCAATACCATGATCGTATATGATGCAGACCATTTCGGCTTGTCACAACTGTATCAGTTGCGTGGCCGGGTAGGCAGGTCCAATCGGGTTGCTTATGCCTATTTGACCTACAAGCAGGATAAAATACTTAACGAGACAGCTGAAAAAAGACTTCGTGCCATAAAGGAGTTTACAGAGTTTGGTTCTGGATTTAAAATTGCTATGCGAGACTTGGAAATACGGGGTGCCGGTAACCTTCTTGGGGCTGAACAGCATGGGCAGATGGTAACCGTAGGCTATGATATGTATGCTAAGCTATTGGCTGAAGCTGTTCAGGAAATAAAGGGGGAAGAACCGGCTAAGAAGACGGAAACAGTTGTTGATATTAAGGTAGATGCCTTTATAGATAAAGAATACATCACCCACGAAAGCCATAAATTACAGATATATAAACGGATAGCTGCCATAGATGATATTAACGAGAAATATGATGTGGAAGATGAACTGGTGGATCGTTTTGGTGAGATACCAGATGCAACCCAGAATTTAATTGAAATCTCATATATCAGAGCCTTGGCAGAAAAGCTTGGATTTACGGAAATCGTCCACAGAGGCAGGGAGGTAAAATTGAAACTGGAAAGCAATCAGTCTATTGCTCCAAGGTCGTTGATGATACTCCTGAATGAAAACCAAAAAATCTTGCGTCTTGCGCGTTCCAATCCTCCGATTTTTCTCCTGACCGTGAAAGAAGGTACTGGAACAGCGGCTATTATTGGGGTTAGAGGAATTTTGGAGAAAACTAATGATTTACAACAAAGTGAGATGCAGGTATAATAATAGGAATTCCTGTGATATCTATCTATATTTAGGTAGGTAAACTTATGAGAGGATGAATGGATTGAAGAATCGGAAAAGTGTGGTATTTACGACCCTGTTGCTAGTAATGGCAGTTTTACTTTCCAGTTGTGGTCTGGTTCAGGTAAACGAAGAGAAGGATCGTAAAATCGTAGTAGCCAAAGTAAATGGAGAAGATATCCTAAAAGGTGATCTTCTGGATTTATACAGGATGTACTACGGCCAAACAGAGGAATACGACAAGGACGTTATGACCAGCATATTGGATAACGTTATAGAAGAAGAGCTTGTTAAACAGAAAACCCTTGCTGCCGGCCATGTGGTCAACGAAGAAGCAAAAAAGCAGGCAAGAGAAGATTATGAACAAGCCATAGAGGACCGTGCTAAGAATCTAAAGGAACAAGCTAAAGAAGATGCAGACCCAAACACAGATTATCAGAAATTAGCCAGGGATGATATGAAAGAATATCTAGATTCAGTAGATAGAACAGAAGAAGAGTATATAGAGGAATCGGCAGAGTATATAGCCATTCAAAAATACTTGGACGAGCTTACTGATGATTTAGAAGTAGATGATAAGGAAATTGAGGAATATTATGAGAAAGAATTGGAATCCCAAGTAGAATATCCCTCTATGGCAGCCTATTACCCCGCAGCTGTTAAAATTGTAACAGAGCCAGCTATGCGTCGAGTAAAGCATATTTTAATTATGCTGCCCGATGAAGATACTAAAAGCATACAAGCTCTCAGAACGGAAAACAAGGGTGAAGATGCCGACAAGATGCGAGAAGAAAAGCTGGAAGCTATAAAAAGCAAAGCAGAGGCAGTATTGGCCGAGACCAAGACTAACGATAATTTTGAAAGCCTAATAGTAAAGCATGGTGAAGATCCTGGCATGGAAACTGAGGAGAATAAGGACGGATACACAATGTATCGAGATGCCAGCATGTATGAGGAATTTTTGACGGCTTCATTCGAATTGAAGGAAGGCGAGATATCCGGCTTGGTTGCTACAGATGTTGGTTATCATATTATTAAAGTCTATGAAGCTAAAGAAGATGTAATAGCTCCTTTGGAGGACGTCAAAGAAGATATTCAGACAGCATTATTGAATCAAAAAAAGAGCAAGAAGGTTGACGAGTTCATCGAAGGATGGATGGAAGAAGCCGATATTAAGAAGTATGAGAACAGACTATAATTAAATAAATCCCATGGAAATATTCACAGCTCCTGCCAAACTGATGCATAAAAGCCAAAGTACAGTAAAATAATAACTATGCAAGATGGTTTTGTAAGTAATGTTGATGAAGGAGGGATGTATGTGAAAGCAACAGGGATTGTCAGACGGATAGATGACTTAGGGCGAGTGGTTATCCCTAAGGAAATCCGGCGGACTTTACGGATTCGGGAAGGAGATCCTCTGGAAATCTTTACAGACCGTGAAGGTGAAGTCATACTTAAAAAATATTCTCCTATCGGTGAATTAGGCGACTTCGCAAGGGAATATGTGGAATCATTGCACCAAAGCTTGGGGCATATCTCATGTGTTACGGATAAGGATTCCATCATAGCGGTTTCAGGCGGCGCTAAGAAAGAGTACTTAGATAAAGCGATTAATATGGATTTAGAGCAGATTATGGAAGCTAAGAAGCCGATTGCAGCCAACCGTAGTGAAGAAGGAAAAATGTATAACATTGTAGTAAATGAGGAAGATCCTACAAAATATTCTTCCCAAGTCATCGTACCTATTGTTACACAGGGAGACTCTATTGGTGCTGTAGTACTTCTATCCAAGGAACCTAATATTAATATGGGTGAAATGGAAATGAAAATAGCAGAAACAGCTGCAGGCTTCTTGAGTAAGCAGATGGAGCAATAATTATAGGTAAAAACCTTAAAAAAGCATTGAGATTACTTCAATGCTTTTTTTATGGTT
>CAYFSR010000033.1:13398-19546 GCA_964345785.1 uncultured Eubacteriales bacterium
AAAGCTTTAGGAGGGTTCTATGACCAAGAAATCTTTTGTAAAAGGGGCAGCCATTCTTGCTGCTGCTGGTTTAATTTCCAAGTTTATTGGAGCAATGTTCCGAATTCCATTAACAAACCTCATAGGAACCATAGGAATGAGCTACTACTCCATGGCATACCCGATTTATTCCGTTTTATTGGTTATTTCATCAGCTGGGATTCCAACGGCAATTTCCAAAATGGTAGCTGAAAATATTGCCATGCGAAATTATCGAGATGCTCACAGGGTATTTAAGTTATCTGTAAAGCTAATGTTAATCATAGGAATTTCCACCTTCATAGTATTTTTTGCGGGAAGCAGTTTTACCGCACGTATAATGGGAACCGAGGAAGCAGTTTATGCAATCAGAGCAATTGCACCTTCTCTTATCTTTGTGACCTTGATTTCATCTTTTCGAGGATATTTCCAAGGCATGCAATATATGACTCCAACTGCTCTATCTCAGATAGTAGAACAGCTGGGTAAGCTGATATTAGGTATTTGGCTTGCGTCCATTTACATACCCAAAGGACCGGAATACGGTGCTGCCGCTGCAGTTGTGGGAGTTACTCTTGCTGAGGGAGCTGCCCTGGCACTACTAATGGGAATGTACCATCGAAAGAAAAAGGAAATCAATCACCATATTGAACGAACTCCAAAATCTCGCGTCTTTATCTCCAATGGTTCAATTATGAGGCGGTTACTTTCCATAGCATTCCCCATTACCATAGGGGCCTCTATCATGCCATTAATGAGTATGGCAGACGCTTTAATTGTAGTAAATCGACTAAAACAAATAGGTTTTGGAGAAAAACAGGCGTTGTCAATGTATGGAGTGCTAACTGGTTCTGTAAGTCCATTGATTAATTTTCCTGCTGTACTTACCATAGCTTTGGCCATGAGCCTGGTACCTGCTATTTCCGAGTCTTTTGTCAATAAGGACAGTATAAATATAAAACAGAAAACTGAAACAGGTATTCGTCTCACCTTGTTGATGGGATTACCAGCAGCTGCTGGGATGGGGGTATTATCCAGACCAATATGTGCTTTGCTGTATGGCGGCCTGTCTGAAGCCGAAGTCACACTAGCAGGTCAACTTTTGGCTATTTTAGCCATAGGGGTAATTTTTCTAACACTGGTACAAACACTTACCGCAATTCTGCAAGGTCTAAATAAAGTATCCGTACCAGTGAAGAACTTAGCAATTGGTGGTTTATTTAAGATAGTAACTACCTACATTTTAGTGGGTATTCCCGAAATTAATATTAAAGGTGCCGCCATCGGCACTGTAGTTTGCTATGGAGTGGCAGCCCTACTTGACTTAGCAGCTGTTATCCGATATTCCAAGTTCCGAATGAAGCTAATAGATCACCTGGTAAAGCCTATAATTGCAACATTAGCTATGGCTCTTTCTGTATTCTTCTCCTATGAGTTTTTTGAGGGCATGGTTGGTGGTAATAAAGCAAGCCTGCTTTCAATAATCGTAGGAATTGTTATTTATGCTGTAATGCTATTAGTTATAGGAGCTGTTAATCGCCATGATTTTGAAATGCTGCCTGGTGGTAAAAAGTTGGGGCGTATTCTAACTAAGCTAAAAATAATACGAGATTAGTACTATTCACAGCTAGTCAAATTGAATAATAAATATATTCCACTCGCTGTTGCACTCACGAATCATTCTATAGCTCATCTCATCAGAAAATCCTACACCTTCCGAACTCGTTGCACTCAAACAGGCGGAAGTTGTTTAACGGATTTTCTGCTGATATTCGCTAAGAATGTTAGTCGTTCCCGCAAAGGCTTGTTACATATGATTTATTATTTACAGGCTGTGAATAACCGAGATTAGTATTCGAACAGGAGGACATATGAGTTCACTAATAACCATTGTAGGCCTGGGGACAGGCAGGCATGAAGAACTAACCTTAGGTGCCCTTGAAGCCCTTGAGAGGGGCAACCAGGTGATCTTACGAACTAACCGCCACAGAATTGTTCCTTTTCTTCAAGAACGAGGGATTTCCTTTAGTAGTTTGGATGAAATTTATGATATAAGTGAAAGTTTTGATTACATCTATCCGGAAATGGTTAAAAGAGTACTAGCTGCAACAAAAGATGGAGATGTGGTTTTGGGAGTGCCTGGCCACCCTATGGTAGGTGAGCGGTTAGTATTTGAGCTTTTAAAAGAACTAGAAGGCACTGAACTTCAATTGGATATTATATCTGGTATCAGTCAAGCTGATTCGGTACTGACTGCAATACATAAATGTGGAGTTGAGGGTATAAGGGTTCTATCTGCTGCAGAAATGCCTGAAGAACAGCTGGATCCAGGTCTTTCCTCGGTTATTACCGGAATGGATAATAACATTTTAGCTTCTGAAATAAAGCTTAAGCTATTAGCTGTTTATCCACCTGAAATGAATGTCTTCATTAGCAAATTGAATGGAGATGGTTCCCCAAATATAGACGAAGTTTTCTTACATACGCTGGATCATTCTCGTAACTTTGATCATACGAGTTGTGTATATCTACCTGCTTTAGAGTTAAAGGATTTAAATCGCTATAAGTTTCGTCATTTAGTTGAAATTATGGAGATGTTGCGGGCACCTGACGGCTGTCCCTGGGACCGAGAACAAAGTCATGAATCCCTAAAGCAGTATCTAATTGAGGAAACCTACGAGGTGCTTGAGGCTATTGATTTAAAGGATATGGACAAGCTTGCGGAAGAGTTGGGAGATGTATTGTTACAGGTAGTATTTCATGCCCAAATAGCAAGTGAGCATGGTGAGTTTGATATTAGAGATGTAATTACCGAGGTTTGTCAAAAAATGATAAATAGACATACCCATATTTTCGGGGATGTGGAAGTAAGCTCAGCTGAGCAGGTCTTAGATAACTGGGAAGCCATTAAGAAAAAGGAAAAGGGTTTAAAAAGTCATACCCAGGTATTGAAGGATATTCCAAAAATTCTTCCAGCTCTTATGCGTAGCTATAAGGTACAAAAGAAAGCCGCATTGGCAGGTTTTGATTGGGAGAAGACTGAAGATGCAGTAGCTAAGATGGAAGAGGAATTAGAGGAGCTGAAAGAGGCGTATCATTCAGGCAATAAGGATGAAATCCATGAAGAAATGGGAGATTTGCTGTTTGCAATGGTAAATGTCAGCCGATTTCTGAAAGAAGAACCAGAACAGGCTCTAACAGATGCTACAGAGAAGTTTATCCGCCGTTTTACCTATATTGAAGAAAATGCGGACAGGCCTTTGGAGGAAATGACCCTTCAAGAGATGGATACCCTGTGGAATCAAGCAAAAGAGCGCTTTTGCGCCGAAAAAGGTGTATAAAGCATGAAAAAAATGGTAAACCTATACTTATCATTCCTTTCTTTTTAAGAATTGTCAATAAAGGCAAATATTTTATGGAAAAAAGAAGGAATTTAAGGAAATATAGCGAATATGCTATGAAGAATTCATATTTTAAGGAGGGTTCTAACGTGAACAAATCTGAATTAATTTCTGCTGTTGCTGAAACAAGCGAACTGACCAAAAAGGATGCTGAAAAAGCTGTCAACGCTTTTGTTTCCGTAGTTAGTGAAGCTCTAGCTGAGGGCGACAAAGTACAACTAGTTGGTTTTGGTACATTCGAAGTACGGGAAAGAGCAGAAAGAAAGGGCAGAAATCCTCAAACTAAAGAGGAGATCACCATTCCAGCATCAAAGGCACCTGTATTTAAAGCAGGAAAAGCTTTGAAAGATTCCGTAAAATAAAGACAGGAAGCCGGGGTGGATCCCCGGTTTTTTGCTTTTAAAAGTAAGTAGAACAGAAATAGGGGTTGAATTGATTTGCGTTTGGACAAATTTTTAAAAGTATCAAGAATTATAAAAAGAAGAACGGTAGCTAACGAAGTCAGCAGTCAAGGTCGAGTACAAATCAACGACAAGGTTGCGAAACCAAGCAGCGAGGTAAAAATCGGTGACCGAATCAGCATACAGTTCGGCGATAAAATCCGACAATATGAGATTCTGGCTATAAATGAACACGCTAAAAAAGAAGAAACTGCTCAAATGTATAAAGAGCTTTAAGAAACTTCGGTATTGCTTCCTAATATTCGGCGAATACTATTATTAGGTTTGAAATCCATGCTGACATGTAAGGGTTTCAAATAAGAATAGAAGGAGGCGTATCGTAAATTATGAACATAAACAGAAAAAGGATAATCTGTGGCATCCTTGTTACAGTGCTCCTTTCTTTACTTCTCTCAGCCTGTAGAGTTAATAACAGACCAAATCAGGAAAATCCGGGATCTCCAATCGACGATATTCGTCAGCAGGGCAGAGAAAATCCACTGCCTAAGGTAGATTCCACTAGTCGGCCTAAAGATAATAAAAATGGCAATAATTCAGGAGAAGAGGCTAAAAAGCCCAAATTACCTGAAGCCCTGGGGGCAGAAGAGGGCAAGGAGCCCAGCATGAAGGTTTACATCACCGAGGAAAGTCAAGTTAAGGGGCTCATACGGGAAGACGATGAATAAATAGCTGGACAACAAAACCTTTTTGTAATATGATACAATAAAATATTACAAGTGAGGTTGGGTAATATGTCAGCTAAAAAAAACTGGAGGGACTTGTTTTACGATAATTACAGTGAAAAGGGATATAGCCAAGAGGAAATAGAAATTCTATATGTATATGATATGGAGCTACAAGCTTACTTTGATTTTAGCGAGATAATTCCGTGGAGCTTGAAACTCCAAAACAAAATACGTGATGAAGATGAACTAAGGGAGATCAGGTATTACTGGGAATCTCATTCGCAAGAAGCGAAGTGTCCATTCTGCGGTACGATAAGCCACCAACCGTGCCATGACTATTTCACTAAGCCCATACAAGACATTCCACGAGACAACCTAACGGTATACCATGAAGTAATATTCAAAAAGTATTTTTGTAAAAATCCAGACTGTGAATATACGAGATTCGTTGAACGCTTTCCGGAATTTACTGAAGAAGATGCAAGGAAAACAATCAGATTAAAGAAATATTGTATAGAGCGCGCATTAGGTTGCGGTTGCAATCATGCCGAGAGGCAACTCCGGGCCGAAGGGACTATAGTGAGCCACGATATGATTATGGAATACCTGAAAAAAGAAGGAGCACAGCGGGTTGAGGATAATTTAAGTAAAAATGATGTAAAGGTACTTGCAATAGATGACATCAACCTGCGCAAAGGGGATAAAACATCTGGATGCACGGTATTCATCGATGCTGAGACACACAAGACACTAATAATTATACGTGGAACTACGAAAGAAGCAGTAAAAAAGGTGATAGAGAAGTTTAAATCCGTAGAGTTTTTAAGTAGGGATAGAGCTAGTTCGTACTCTTCAGCGGGAGAAGAATGTGGAAAAACACAGGTTGCGGACAGATTCCATCTTATCAAAAATGCGCATGAAGCCGTAAAAGAAACGATTATGTCCGAAATACCAGCACAAATATTTATACGTAACGGGGACGGTTGGGTACATGAAACGCAAGACGAGGGCGAAATACAGAAACCGAGATTCCATGTTCCGGAGCAAACCGTGGAGGACAAAATCAAGCTCGCAGGACTAAGCGAGTATAAAGCAAAGATATACCGGAACACTCTGAAAATGTTGGAATTGACCGATAAAGGGCTGAGATCGGCAGATATTGCACGCGAGCTTGGTCTGTCACTTGATGATGTGCGAAGCTTGCGTAGAAGAGCCGCTAGTACAATTGAAAATGTCCAGAACAGGATTGCAGGGAGGCTTGAGCACATCAAAAGTAATACGGAGATATCCGAGAAGGTACCGGGCAACCATGCTATCAAGACAGTGGCTGGTTCCAGAGTTAAACCGGCACGCGAATCCATCGTCGAGCCTTACCGGCAAACCGTTATAGAGATGTGGAAGACCGGTGGTAATCACAGGACAATTCATCCTGTCATCACTGCACAGGGCTATACCGGAAGCGCAAATGCAATATACCAATATCTGTTGAAGCTGGCTACAGAAGAGCCGGAAAACGTGATATCCAAGACAATAAAAAAGCGCAATACAAGACCTTGGGAAAAAGAATTTGATTCTGAACTGGCCGAGTCTGTGCCTGACTTGA
>CAYFSR010000034.1:0-19030 GCA_964345785.1 uncultured Eubacteriales bacterium
TTTTACGGTGTATACATCCTGTATTCCTATAGAAGATGCGAATTCTGCCTTCAATAATAACACAAATGAGAGCCTCAAAATGTTTCACTTTACGTAGAAAATTACAAGAAATTCTATTTGAGTGAAGGCATTCCTTTCGGTGTATAATATTAAAAATGTAAGTAAAATGGAGCGGATAAAATGGACAAGGATAGAGTAGCAGACATTCTTATAGAAATAGGACAATACCTGGATTTGAAAGGGGAGAGCCCGTTTAAGGTTCGAGCCTATGAAAACGGAGCTAGAATTATTCAATCACTTGAAGAGGATTTGGAAACCTTGGTGAATGAAAAACGACTAGGTACTATAAAGGGTATAGGCCGAGCACTGGAACAGAAAATAACTGAGTTGGTGACTACAGGCAGATTGCAGTATTATGAGGATTTAAAGGCAGAATTTCCACCTACTCTGTTTGATCTGTTTCGTATTCCTGGATTAGGCTCTAAAAAAATACGAGTTTTGTATGACACATTGGATATTACCACAATTGGTGAACTAGAATATGCTATCAATGAAAATCGATTGGTTGATTTACCGGGGTTCGGAAAGAAAACCCAGGAGAATATTAAAAAGGGCATTACTCATGTGCGCACAACAGCAGGACAGTACTTGCTCCACGAAGCGGGCAGCATGGCCTATGAAGTTCTTTTAGGTTTAAAGGATTGTGCTAATGTAAAATCCTTGAGCATAGCTGGTAGTCTTCGAAGAAATAAGGAAATCATAAAAGATATAGACGTTTTAGCTTCGTCTGAAGATGCTGAAAAGGTGATGGACCATTTTAGCACCATGCCTACTGTGGCCGATGTAACGGGAAAAGGTCATACCAAAACTAGTGTGCTGCTTAAGGGTGGAATTGCGGTCGACTTGCGAGTAGTCTCACCTGAGCAATATCCCTATGCTCTTCATCATTTTACTGGGAGCAAGGAACATAACACCAAAATGAGGCACATAGCCAAGTCTATGGGGTTAAAAATGAATGAATATGGATTGTTCCGTGATGATGGTGATGAGAATATTCCCTGCAACAGTGAAGAAGACCTATTTAAAGCCTTAGGAATGGCGTATATACCTCCTGAATTAAGAGAAGATATGGGCGAGGTTGAAGCGGCGCTGGAGAACAAACTGCCTAAACTAGTTGAAAGCAAGGATATATCCGGTCTTTTTCATTTCCATAGTCATTACAGCGATGGAAGTAATTCTATTGTTGAGCTGGCTGAAGAAGTTAGAAGGCTGGGGTATTCATATATGGGAATGGCAGATCACAGTCGTTCTGCCTACTATGCTAGAGGTTTAAATGAAAAGGACATTCTAAGACAAATTGAGGAAATAGACGAACTAAACAGTAAGTATAAAGACTTTCATATTTTTAAAGGTATTGAATCGGATATATTAACTGACGGTTCTTTGGATTATTCCGATGACTTTCTGAAAAACTTGGATTTTGTCATAGCTTCTGTACATTCACAGTTTAGAATGAGCAAGGAAAGTATGACCAAGAGAATATTAAGAGCTATGGATAACCCACATACTACAATACTCGGGCATGTAACGGGCCGGCTATTATTATCTCGGGATGGATATGAGGTAGATATAGAAAAGATTTTGGAAAAGGCTGCTCAGAGAGGAACAGTTCTTGAGATTAATTCTAATCCTCATAGACTGGATTTAGATTGGCGCTGGGTAAAGAAGGCAAAGGAAATGGGTATCCGGTTGATGATTAACCCCGACGCCCATAGTCTGTCAGAAATCTCCAATACTAGCTTTGGTGTTGCTATGGCAAGAAAAGGCTGGTGTGAAAAAGAGGATGTATTAAACTGCTTGGACATAAATGAGATGAAAATTTTTTTGGTAAATAAAGGTTAAAAAAATAAAATTCTTTGCTTGTTTGCCATGGAAAGGGTATTATAAAACTACAACGAACATAGAGCTTCATGAAAGGTTGGTTTTATGATAAACGGGAATATAGAAGGCTTGTCGAAGCAAATATTGCTTCAGATGGAAGGCATTTATGAATTGACCATAGAAAGGGAGGGTTTTCTCTCTGAAGAGATAGCGCTATTATTGTGTCAACTAACTGGGCTGACGAATCGAGAAATATCGGTTTATCTAAATCGCAGGGGTCAGGTCATGGACGTATCCGTCGGGGAGGTCGGGCAGGTATCCTTGCCTAACATGAATTTGCGACGCAGTAGTGTTCGCCTTAGTGGAGTACGATGTATACATACACATCCGGGAGGCAATGGTCAGTTATCCAGTGTAGACTTAAATTCCCTTCAGACCCTCCGATTTGATGCTATGACTGCAATTGGTGTGCAGGATGGAAGATTTGTCAATGCTTATACAGCATTTTTAGCACCTCCAGAAGGCCCAGAGCCTTATAACGTTTATGGTCCATTGACTATGGCAGAGCTGTGCGGTGAAGATCTAAAGCGAGAGATCCATCGCCTGGATACGTTGATCGGTCTACCTAGTGCAGTAAACATTCAAGATGACGAAGAAGAGCGTGCTATTCTCATAGGCTTGGACGATAGAGGAGAGGGGGTTCAATCGGTAGACGAACTTGAGGAGTTGGCAAACACTGCTGGTGCCAAGATTTTACTGAAAACCACTCAAAACAAGAAAACACCTGACCCGGGAACATATATCGGACGTGGAAAAGCAGAAGAGCTGGCTTTAGTATGCCAGTCCCTAAATGCCAACCTGGTAATTGCTGATGATGAACTGTCTGCTGCGCAGATGAAAAACCTTGAGCAAATTCTAGGGATCAAGGTAATTGACAGAACTGCCTTGATCCTTGATATATTCTCCAAACGTGCAGTATCTAAAGAAGGAAAACTGCAGGTGGAACTAGCTCAGTTAAAGTATCGTTTGCCTCGATTGATGGGAATGGGGATTGCGTTATCCAGACTGGGAGGGGGAATTGGAACTAGAGGTCCTGGAGAAAAGAAGCTGGAAACAGATCGCAGGCATATTCATCGTAGAATAAACGAAATTGAGACAGAGCTGAATAAGGTAAAGGATCGAAGAGGTGCCCTTCGAAAAAAGCGTGAAAGAGAAGGATACCCTATTTGCGCATTGGCTGGGTACACCAATGCCGGGAAAAGCACTTTGATGAATGCTCTTAGCGGTAGCGATGTATTAGTAGAAGATAAACTGTTTGCTACTTTAGACCCAGTATCCAGAGGAATTACATTGCCAGATGGGCAAACTATATTATTAATAGATACAGTTGGATTCATTGATAAGCTGCCTCACGACCTGGTAGAAGCTTTCCATTCCACCTTGGAAGAAATTGTAGAAGCGGATCTAATACTTCATGTGGTAGATGGAGGCTCGGAAACCTTGATGGAGCAGATGGAGGTAGTCAAGAGAGTTCTATCGAACCTGGGTGCAAACAAAAATATGATTACTGTTTACAACAAGATAGATACAGTGGAGGACTCATCCCTGTTGCCAAACGAAAGGCCCAGTATAATGATTTCTGCCTTGAGGGGGGAGGGAATGGATGAACTGTTAAAGCTCATTCAAGAGAATCTTCCCAGGAAAATTCACCATATTCACCTTTTAGTTCCCTATGATCAAGGAAATGTCCGTTCCATGCTCCATGAAGAAGGTAATATTCTGACTGAGGAATTTATAGAGACAGGAATTCGAATGGAAGTAGAAGTGGATGATGTCTTGTATGGCAGGATTAAAAGTTTTTTAGAGATTGTTTAGCTAATATTACCCTTGGGTAATATAGGATTATATGAAAAAAAGGAGGCGTTGGTTGTGAAGGCATATGTTGACCAGGATTTGTGCATCAGCTGTGGACTATGTATCAGCATTTGTGAGGAAGTGTTCCATTGGAATGATGACGAAAAGGCTGAGGCCATTGACGAAGAGGTTCCACAGGAACTAGAGGACACAGTGCAGGAATCCATAGAAAGCTGCCCTACAGAAGCTATTTCGGAAGTTTGACGCTTTTAGATTCGAAGTATTTGGTAGTAAAATCCAACAGGGAAGTATCTTATTAAGGTTACTTCCCTGTTGGATTTTAATCTATATCAAACCACTATTACAAAAAGTGTTTAAATTTGTCTTGTTGCCTAAAACTCTATCTTTTCACTTAGGTAAACTTCCAGCTCATCCATGGGAATACGAACCTGTTCCATGGTATCACGATCCCTAACTGTAACCGCTTTATCTTCCAGACTGTCAAAATCCACAGTTATACAATAAGGTGTTCCGATTTCATCTTCTCTTCTATAACGTTTCCCAATGCTGCCTGTTTCGTCATAGTCAAGATTGAATTTACCTGAAAGCTTGCTATACAATTCTTCAGCGGGCTCTTTTAGCTTTTTGCTAAGAGGTAAAATTGCAGCTTTGAAGGGTGCCAGAGCTGGATGTAACCTCATAACAACACGGCTGTCACCTTTGTCCAACTCCTCTTCTGCATATGCCTCACTCAGGAAAGCGAGTACTACACGATCTGCGCCTAAAGAAGGTTCAACGCAATAAGGAATATATTGTTCATTAGTGGCGGGATCCAAATAGTTAAAGTTTTCACCAGAATGCTCAGCGTGCTGCTTCAAGTCATAATCAGTTCGATTTGCGATTCCCCATAATTCACCCCAACCGAAGGGGAAGAGGTAATCAATATCAGTAGTGGCTTTGCTATAGTGAGAAAGCTCTTCTTTCTCGTGATCACGCATCTTGATATTTTCTTCAGCTATGCCTAGGGATAGCAGCCAGTTTTTACAGTATTGTCTCCAATAATCAAACCATTCCTCGTCTTCACCTGGTTTGCAGAAAAATTCCAACTCCATTTGCTCGAACTCTCTGGTGCGGAAGATAAAGTTACCTGGGGTAATTTCATTTCGGAATGATTTTCCAACTTGCCCAATACCAAAGGGTATCTTTTTTCTGGAAGAGCGCATTACGTTCTTAAAGTTAACAAATATGCCCTGAGCTGTTTCCGGACGTAAATATAATTGAGATTGGGAATCCTCAGTAACACCTTGGAATGTTTTAAACATGAGGTTGAACTGACGGATGGAGGTGAAATTAGATTTTCCACATTCCGGACAAGCAAGCTTGTTTTCATAAATAAAGGATTCCATCTTGTCGTGAGGCCATCCATCTACGCCATCCACTTCATGACCTTGTTCACTGTAATAGTCTTCTATGAGCTTGTCCGCACGAAAGCGGGTTTTACATTCCTTACAATCCATTAGTGGATCGTTGAAGCTGCCCACATGGCCTGATACTTCCCAGGTTCGCGGGTTCATGAGGATAGCAGCGTCCATGCCTACGTTGTAGGGGCTTTCCTGTATGAATTTCTTCCACCAAGCTTTTTTTACATTGTTCTTAAATTCAACTCCCAGTGGGCCGTAATCCCAGCTGTTTGCCAAGCCACCATAGATTTCCGATCCGGGAAAAATAAAGCCTCTGTTCTTACAAAGGGCGACCAGTTTCTCCATCTTGTTTTCGACTGTCATTATCCAGTCTCCTTTCAAAAAATGATATAAAAAAACCGGGTTGCATTTTCCCGGCTTGATTTTGGCAGAATTGAAATACTCTTCTATCATCACCGTTAATCATCATTATGACCTAAAGCATAAAGAAATGTCAAGTTAAAACTTGCCCTTTTAATAATTTTCATGTACAATGTACCTAATCATTTTATCGCAAGAACACCTCAAAGGGTAAAAGGCTGTATAACAAGAGTTAGGTGGAGGAAGGGGAAACAAATGGTTGAGAAGGAATTTATTATAAACAATGAAGCTGGCTTACATGCCAGACCCGCAGCCAGGCTGATTAGAACGGCAGGTGGATTTGTATCAGAAGTCCACATCATCCGAGACGGGAAAATAGGAAATGCAAAAAGTTTATTATCTGTACTAGCTTTAGGTATTTTTAAGGGTACCCGCATTACGGTACAGGTAGATGGCCCCGATGAGATTACAGCTTTATATAAAATTGGTAAACTAATTGAAAATAATTTTGTTGAAGAATAGAATTTAGCTTTAAGAAGGCACCAGGGGGGTGTCTTTTTATATGCAAATTTTTAGTTCATGCAGGAAGGAAGCAGCTATGTATCGAATATATTTAGTTAATAGGTCTATGACGGCGATATAGAGTCATAGAATAGTAATTAGAGTTTTAGATAGAGTTTGAATATGGAGGCATGTTTGTGTTTGACTTGAATTTTCTTTTATTAATGCTGATTAATCTATTAATTAACCTTGCTTTCTTTATTTTAGCAATGGTTTATTTTTTTGTAGAAGCTAGAGAAGTTACCAAGCCAGCGAGGAAAAAGGTTCTTCTTATTTCTGCATTAATTTCTATTGCCAGTATTTCGAATGCGCTTATAATGCGATACGCTATAGTATTTCCTAAAACAGAAAACTATGATTTAAATTCTAATTATAATCTAGTAGTTAATATAATTTCAGCAATAATTACCTTCTTTACCACCATTCTTTATCTGCGGACTGGCCAGGGCCTTTCTCAATTAAGCGGGCTTCCTGGCAGCAA
This sequence comes from uncultured Eubacteriales bacterium, assembly GCA_964345785.1. Taxonomy (GTDB): domain Bacteria; phylum Bacillota; class Clostridia; order Caldicoprobacterales; family DTU083; genus UBA5454. Next base: position 6,559 of record CAYFSR010000034.1, read on the forward strand.
AATTATTGACTCAAACAGAGATGGCCATACACCTATAAGCTGGAAGCATGTTTTACTTCCCATACCCATACTTATAATATGGTCATTTGTCTGGTTTGGTTTAATGCCCACTGAGCCAACGGAACTGGCCTTGGCTTCTTCTCCTGAAGGGGACAGTCTAATGGTATATGTGTATATCTTTTTTACAGCATCCATATTGGCACCGGTTACTGAAGAGATACTTTACAGGCACTTTGCTATGGGTCTTCTTGCAAAATGGTTCGGTAACAGCAAACCTGCAGTTATTCTAAACATTGGAATCACTTCTCTGATATTCGCTTTGGCTCATGCGGGAGTCGTTACAGCAGACTGGATTAAAATCGTGCAGATTTTACCTGCAGGAATATTGTTCGGGTGGATGAACTATAAGAAGGGCTTGGAGTATTCTATTTTATCACATTCCGCCTATAATACCCTGGTGATACCAGCATCTATTTTGATAGAGCACTTTTTCCTATGATACAGCGTCTATACACATCCAGCGGTATAAAATGTTGTTATTAGGGGAAACCTTTTTAACATGTAATAATATTCCAAAAAGGTGTGTAAATATGAAAACGGGAGACTTAATCAAGGGCTATACCATTGAGGCCAATTTGAAGTTAGATGATCAATACATAGGAACAAAGGAAGCAATACAGTTAATTGCCGAGGAAAAGGCTGGAGAGTTTATTTTAGTTGGAGACATTGGTTTGACAATGGAAGATAAGAAGTTGCTGATGAACCTGATAGCAGGAAGTATGATGCAGAGCTTTTCCCTTCGATATGGGGTTGGAAAAGTGGAAGGCGAAACCAAAAAAGAGGTTTTTCTATAATGCCTAGGAAAGTATAGATTTCCTTATAATACACTTGACCTTAAAGGCATTTCAACAAAGGCTGCATAAAAATTGCTTCGATAGAAGCCTTTGTTCTAAAATTCGATAGGTTATGTCGATAATTGGATAAATAGTTTGTAAGCTATTGTAGATTTGTGGTATGATTAGCTAAATAGAGATACGCATCACAGATACCGGAGGCAAGACGATGGGGGTTAAAAGGTTTAAAAAAGATATTACTGTGTTTCTTACTGTACTCCTGTTCTCTATAATCTTATATAGTACAGTTCAATGGTATGATACCTATGTTTACCATATTTATCGCATAGATGACTTTTTGAACTGGCATATTGGCTTGGAAGGGCTAAACATAGTAATGTCCTTCTGCATTTTCTTCATTTCCTATTATACTATGGAAAGAAATAAAAACCTAAGAACCACAGTATTTTTGACTACATTTTTGGCAGTTGGCCTGCTGGACTCCATGCACACCCTTACATACAAAGGCATGCCAGGTTTTCTTTCTAATGCTACTGTTGCCACAGCTACTTCCTTTTGGGTTGCTGCCCGGCTTACTGCAGCTATAGGTATACTAGTTGCAGGACTTGTTAAACGAAGTTATACAGTTAAGCTTCATCGCTATGTTTTCGTCTTAGCTTCATTACTATACAGCGTAATCATTATCTATTTTGTTTCCTACAGACAGGATCTAATGCCACCCTTATTTATAGAAGGAACCGGCTTAACTCCCTTGAAGATTAATTTAGAGTATGTAATTATAGCCCTTCAAGTAATAGGTATGTTTCAATATTATAAAATCTACAGAACCGGAGAAGAAATAGAAGAGTATAAGTACATTATCTTATCTCTGCTTTTCAGCGTATTTAGTGAGTTAGCATTTACCCGATACAGTAGTGTATATGACTCCTACAACTTGGTGGGGCATATCTATAAGATCATTGCCTATTATCTTATTTTCAAGGGCAAATTTGTGTTAAACGTTCAAAGACCTTATTTGGATCTTCAAAAGGCCGAAAGAAAGATGGTAGAATATGCAAACAGCCTGGAAAAACAGGTTGAAATTCGTACAAAGGAAATTACCACAGCCAACGAAAAGCTGCTGAATGACATGGATTATGCTCGAAACATTCAAACAGCTCTTCTTCCGTTATCCTTCCCTAAAGCTGACAAGCTGCAATTTGCGTCTAGATATTTGCCATGCGAAAAGATAGGCGGCGATTTTTATAATGTATTCAGACTCGATGAAGATAATTTTGGAATTCTTATAGGTGATGTTGCTGGTCACGGTGTTTCAGCCGCCATGATTACAGTTTTTATAAACCAAAACATTCATGTCCGAAGGGAATTTGATGATGGTCGAATTAGAATTCTGACTCCTAAGCAAGTGTTGACTAATTTGTATTATACATACAACCGTATGACTTTTCCCGAAGAAATATATACAGTAATGTTTTATGGAATTTATAATCAAAAGGATATGACGTTTACCTATAGCTCAGCAGGTATGAATGCAGTTCCGCTTGTTTTACGTAAAAACGGCACAGTAGACGCAATTTCCATACAGGGGCTTCCCATATGCAGGTTGGGAGGCTTAGTAAGCCCATCCTATGAAAATCAGATCATTCAACTTGAAGAAGGAGATAGCATGCTATTCTATACAGATGGGCTGATAGAGATTGACAGGAAACGGCCTGACCAGTTCAATGAAAAAAATCTTATGGAGTACCTTCGTGGCTTGCAAAGCTTCAGTGCAGCTGATACCGTGGATTATATGATGGATTTGTATAATACGATCCTTGGTGAGAATAAAATGATAGATGATGTTACTGTTCTTGTTGTAAAGATTGAAGAGGAAAATATATTTGAGGAGGTTGTATAATTATGAAGCGTCCATTGTCCTGGTTAACTAGAACCGCCATACTTTTGGCCTTAACAGTATTGTTTCAATCCCTTAGGGTTATAATGCCATTCATGCCAGCTAATATTAGCCAATATGTAGTTGGCTCCTTAGTGAACCTTTGCTTGATTGTAGCAGCTGTAACCTTAGGAATCCCAGGAGGGGCGGTAATTGCCATTGTGGCACCTATCATTGCCTTTCTACAAGGTTTTACGCCCTTTGCTATGCTGGTTATTCCTATCGCACTTGGTAATCTTGTATTGGTAATCGTTGTTGCACTCCTATATAAGAAGAACATAATTATAGCTTTTGCGACAGGAGCCCTAGCCAAGTTTATAGCCTTATACATAGGTATTGTACTTATTGTTTTACCATTTTTCCTGCCTAAGGCACCAGCGCAGCTCCAATTGGTTTTTAGCTGGCCACAGCTTGTAACTGCATCTATTGGTGGTGTTTTGGCGGCTCTTGTCCTACCCATACTGAAAAAAGCAGTAAAATACTAATTAAAAAAAGCAGCTCGCTGCTTTTTTTAATTCCCACCCGAATCTGAACTACCATCTTGCTCCGATTGGGACAGCAGCTGAGCCATTTTCATAATCATATTCATGGATTCTTTCTGTTCATCATTTAGCATGGGAGCAAAGGAATCCATTAATTTTTCCATTTGCCCCGAGGTTTCAGTTGGGTTTTCTTCAACCTGCACTTTTGCTTTGGGCTTTTCATTTTCTGATTTTAAATCATATTTCTTACTTTCTTTTCGACTCCCTTTGTTAACAGTTCCCATAACTTCTATCATTTTTATTATCTGAGTAGCTTTATCAGCTTGATCTCTTTGTTCCTGGGGCAGAACAGGTCGGATCACATTAAGTATATCCGTTGCTAGTTTCAAAGGAGGAAGAAAAGATGAAAGTCCTATTTCAAACCAATACGCAGCAGGGAGGAAGCCCCCGGGCCCTTTCAAAAGTATGGGAACAAGTAATTCAATTAAAAGCCTGGTTAGAAAAGTTAGGTGTGAAAATATCCATAAGTTCTTATGGTAATACAACTTTAAGAGATTTTGATCTGGTACATATCTTTAATTGTTACGAGGTATCGGATACTTACAATTTTTACACGAATGCAGTTAATCAAAATAAGAAAATAGTTTTAACACCATTTTTTATTGACATGCATGAGCATTATAGGAACGACCCAGCTAATTTAGCACAATGGCGGGTAGATAACTTACTGCGACGTGAAATAATGCAAGGCAGTAATATGTTGATGCTTCACTCTCATAAAGAAGCGAATGCAATTCAAAACGTACTTTATGTAGAAACACCGTCGAAAGTGATATTCCAAGATTGGGGTAAGCAGGGCGTGGAAGTTGTAATTGCTCAATCTATTATAGATGTTTATCAACAGGTTTTAGATTCTATAAGTTCGCCGGAAGGGCAAGGAAAATTTCTGTACACACAAGTGTATAACTTACCTGAGATTAAAAAAGATTAAACCTGCACCCTTCAGCATCCGATTGAACCTAGGACTTGCATTCTGGACTTCACTCAACCGGTATAGTATAATGTACTGAAGTTGAAATATGAATTTGTAGCACGATAATGTTGTATAACAGTGGAAACTACAAAGAAGATACAGCTTTAGAGGAGCGAACCATGGACAAAGAAAAGAACCAGCAAACTCAAAAGAAAAGTACTAAAAGGCTTACAAAAGCTCAGCGAATCAAAGAAGAGCAAGCTAAAAATCAAGAGATTCTGAGAGTGCTGGAAGAAAACTATACCACAGCAGGGACCGAGCTTGATTATACTAATCCATTTGAACTGTTAATAGCTACTATCTTAGCGGCTCAATGCACGGACAGGCAGGTGAACAAGGTCACTCCCGGGCTGTTTGCCAAATATCCGACTCCTGAGGAAATGGTTACTCTGACAGAAGAAGAGTTAGGTGTGATCATCCATAGCTGTGGCTTTTATAAGACTAAAAGTCGAAACATCCTTCAAACCTGTAGAATCCTCCTTGCTGAACATGGGGGACAGGTACCGGACACTATGGAATCCTTAACTAAACTACCTGGTGTAGGCAGGAAAACAGCTAATGTAGTTTTGAGCAACGCTTTTGGTAAGGACGCTATTGCAGTAGATACTCATGTATTTCGGGTTTCAAATCGTTTGGGATTGGCTAATGCTAAGGATGTATTGAACACAGAAAAACAACTAATGGAGAATATACCTAAGAAAAAATGGTCTGAAGCCCATCATTGGTTGATTCATCATGGCCGCAGGATCTGCAAGGCGAGAAAACCGGATTGTTCAAACTGCTTCCTTAGTCATGTTTGTAAATATTATAATAATGGACAAGCATCCAAGAAGTGAACTCGTTTTGCCTATGGCAAAACTTCGCCACTTAATGAAGTGCGCGTATTGATGTTGGATAAATTACTAGAGGGGAGAACTGTTTTTGAAAACATATGGATTGGTAGGCAGCAGCGGTACAGGTAAAAGCTATAGAGCAGTAAGACTTGCCAATGAAAAAGGAGTCTCCTGCATCATCGATGATGGATTGTTCATCAAGGGTGCTAGAATTATCGCGGGCTCTTCAGCAAAGCGAGAATCTACCAAGCTTTCTGCTATCCGTAGAGCACTTTTCATGGATCCCGATCACTCAGCAAAAGTAAGGGAGGCTATTCGCGTAGAAAACCCCTCCTCTATTTTAATTTTGGGAACTTCTATTTCTATGATTGAAAGAATCATCAAAGAACTACACTTACCAGCTGCTGAAGAGATCATCCCAATTGAGGATGTAGCCAGCGAAAATGAAATCAGCTGGGCACGAAAGCAGCGCAAGGAACAGGGCAAGCATATCATACCAGTTCCTACTTTTCAGGTGAGAAAAGATTTTTCTGGGTTTTTTATCGATCCTCTTAGAATATTCCGTATTCAAGGAAAAGGCAGGCAAATAGAGACTTTAGAGAAAACGGTGGTACGCCCCACCTATAGCTATTTTGGCAGGTTTTACATTGCAGATTCTGCCATTGAGTCCATAGCAAGCTATAGTGCAAAACTAGTGCCTGGAGTTAACAGGGTTCAAAATTGTGTCATTCAGAGTCAAGAGAATGGCATCTCCATAGATCTGGATATTGAAGTGGTTTATGGCCTTTCGATTCATCTAATTATGAAGGAAGTACAGGAAAAAGTATTAGTTGAGGTTGGATACGCTACGGATTTAAATATTCTAGCAGTTAATGTTTCGACTAGGAGAATAGTTATTATAAAAGATGAATAAGTCACTAGGTAGACATTAGGTGGCAGACACTAGGTGATAGATTTTAGGTTATATGCACTAGATGATGGATACTAGGTGATAGGGATGTATATGGTATATGAGACATGAGATATGAGAGGAGAAAGTATATGAATAACACAAAGGTAAAAGAATTGTTGGAAGCTAGAAATCTTCCCCAGCTACTTCAGTTTCAGGATGGTTCCCCTGTGGATTCAGCTGATGATTGGAACCAAAGGCGGGAGGAAATTCTTAGTATACTAAGCAATGAGGTATATGGAGAAAGAATCCCTGACCCTCTATCACTTGTGGTAGAAGTTAATGAAAGCAAAGACAATTCTTATGCAGCTAAGGTACTTGAGGAGCATTTAACTTTGACAGCAGGCCTTAAGCAAGGCAGCTTTTCATTTCCGTTTCATTTTTTCAAGCCTAAAAATGTAGTTAATCCCATGACAATTATATATGTAGCTTTTAGATCCGATTTACCAGATAGATATCTACCTATAGAGGAAATCACCGATGAAGGTATTGCGGTAGCAATCTTTAACTATGATGATGTTGTTCCAGATAAAGAGGATGATTTTACCAAGGGCTTAGCAAAGCTGTTGTATACAGACGGCAAAAGAGAATCTACAGATCCAGGTAAGATTATGATGTGGGCGTGGGCGGCTTCTAGAGTAATGGATTATCTGAAAACTCGGGATGATATTGATCATGATAACATTGGAGTTATGGGCCATTCCAGGCTTGGCAAGACTGCTCTAGTAGCAGCTGCTTATGACCAGCGCTTTACTTTTTGTTTCCCTAATAACTCAGGTTGTTCAGGGGATGCAATCACCCGAGGTAAAGAGGGCGAACGGGTAGAGCCAATTACCAGAGTATTTCCTTACTGGTTCTGCTTGAATTATTCCAAGTATGCAAACAAGGAAGAAGAAATGCCATTTGATCAACACTTTTTAATTGGGGCAATTGCACCAAGGTTTGTTTCTGGTGGTGCAGCGGTGGAGGATACATGGGCAGATCCCAACAGTCAGTTTTTAGGATATGCAGCTGCGAGCGAAGCATATCAATTACTAGGCTTGAAGGGCTTAGTACATTCAGATAGATTACCTGAAATTGGCGATACATTCCATGAAGGTAGCCTAGGCTATCATCTTCGATCAGGATCGCATTTCCATAGTAGATATGATTGGCTACGATATATCGAATTCATGAAGAAACACAGAATTTGATATATATCTATATTATGTTTAGGGCAGACAGAGTCGTCTGCCTCTACTAACTGTGAATGTAGACAGAATGACAATTCATCAAGATTCTACGTCGCAAGCTTCTCTGAATGACAATTTGACGACTGTTTGCAGTAGAATAAGTATATTAATAGTAAGATAAAGAGGTGTAGGGGTTGGAGGCAATAGTGTGTGGGAATTCTGTCCAAGTGAATGGTGTAACGGACTTTTGGCCAGATCATGTTTTTGATTGTGGACAGGCTTTTCGTTGGAAAAAGGATGAAATAGGATATACAGGAGTAGCGGACAGTAAGCTTATTCGAGCAAGCTATGATTCTGAAAAACAAATATTATTACTTGAGAATTGCTCCTTAGAAGACTACCATGGTTTCTGGAGGAACTATCTAGATCTAGATAGAGACTATGGTCAAGTGAAAAAGGACTTATCATGTGATCCAGTTATGAAAGAAGCAGTTGCTTATGGATGGGGAATGCGAGTTCTAAATCAGGACCCTTGGGAGACTTTGATATCCTTTATCCTGTCAGCTAATAATAATATTACTAGAATTAAAGGCATTATCGAAAAGCTATCCATAAAGTTCGGAAAAGAGATAGTGTGGGAAGGAAAATACTACTATAGCTTTCTAACTCCAGAATCCTTAGCAAGTGCTGAGGATTCAGCTCTAAAGGAATGTGGTTGTGGATACAGAGGAAGGTACATTAAGAACACGGCTGTTATGGTAGCTAGTGGATTGCTTTCCCCTTATGAAATTAAGGAAATGCCATATGAGGAAGCCCATAAAGAAATCCAAAAGTTCACTGGTGTGGGAGACAAGGTAGCTGACTGTATTTTACTTTACTCCATGGGAAAATCAGAAGCATTCCCGGTGGATGTATGGGTAAAAAGAGTTATGGAACATTTCTATATTGGGCACCCGGTGCCAATAAAGGAAATTAAGTCCATAGCAGCTGAGCAATTCGGCGAGTATGCTGGATTGGCTCAACAATACTTGTTTTATTACGCTAGAGAACAGAAAATCGGGAAATAAGGGGAAGATTAATTTGTGGGGTACTATCGTCAACACTTTAGCTGTCTTAATGGGTGGTTTACTAGGTGTATTGATTTATAAAGGGATTAGCAAAAAGGTTTTGCTAACAGGTTCAACTGTAATAATTCTTGCAAGTATAGCAATAGCTCTTCTTGGAGGTCTATCCAATTCCATTCATCCATTGAGAGCTATTATGGGAGGTGTCGCTGCCTGCCTGTTATGGTTGATTATTGGTGTTCTTCTTAGAAATGGGTTATCTGAAGCATATAGTAATATTATTATGCAGGGTATTGGTCTGGCAGTTGTAGTTATCGGGATTTCAAGCTCCCTGGAAACCAGAAATATGGTTCTGGTTATTATAAGCTTGGTGATTGGTGGAATTATAGGACAAGCAATGGGCATAGAAAAAAGACTTGATTCTCTTGGGATGATGGCCCAGAAGAGATTGAAAGGCGGAGAAAATAGCACTGTGTCTCAGGGATTTGTTAGTGCCAGCCTGATATTTTGTGTAGGCGCTATGGCTATTGTAGGATCACTGGATGCAGGCCTTAAAGGTAACTATTCAACACTGTATGCAAAATCCATGTTGGACGGAATTACCTCCATTGTATTAGCCTCTACCTTAGGTGTAGGAGTCATGTTTTCTGCTGCAGCTGTGTTTGTATATCAAGGAGCAATCACTTTGGCCGCAGGGGTTCTAGCTCCCTATTTGTCAGATGTTGTTGTAGCAGAGATGACTGCAATTGGTGGTATATTGATTATTGGAATCGGATTATCAATGCTGAATATTCGTAAATTCAACATAGGCAATCTTCTTCCTGCTATTTTTATTCCACCTGTTTATTTTCCTCTAGCTGACTTAATTCGACAATTATTAGAGGCACTGCCTTGACACTGTTTCTTACATTTGTTAAACTTATTTTTAATAAAAATTTCTTTGATAGAAGCCTTTGTTTTATTTCTTTAATTAGATACTCAAGCAGAATACATGTCTGCTTAGCATTTTATATCAACTAAAGAGCCTGGAAAAAGGTTCACCAACAAATTTGGAAAGGGTGTGTTTGTGATTCAAAATAGGATTCAAAAAGAAGGTTTAACCTTTGATGACGTACTGTTGGTTCCGCAAGAATCGGAGATATTACCAAAAGATGTCGATCTTAGTACACAATTAACTAGAAAAATCAAACTCAATATCCCGCTAATGAGCGCAGCAATGGATACAGTAACGGAGGCAAGGTCCGCCATCGCTGTTGCCCGTGAGGGTGGCGTTGGTATCATCCACAAAAATATGACGATAGAGGAACAGGCAGATCAAGTAGATAAAGTAAAACGTTCCGAGCATGGTGTTATTGTAGATCCCTTCTATCTTTCAGCAAATCATTTATTATCAGATGCTATGGAATTAATGAAGAAGTATCGAATTTCTGGTGTCCCGATTACTGATCGTGGTAAGTTGATTGGCATTATTACCAACCGGGATATTCGCTTTGAGACCGACTTTACTAAAAAAATCAGTGAGGTCATGACCTCTAAAAACCTGGTTACAGGCCCAGAAGGTACCACGCTACAGGAAGCCCAGGAAATACTAAGGCATTATAAAATTGAAAAACTGCCCATCGTGGATGAAAAGGGGATGCTGAAAGGTCTAATTACCATTAAGGACATCGAAAAAGCCATCCAATACCCTAATTCAGCTAAGGATGATAATGGACGTTTGCTGGCAGGTGCAGCTGTAGGCATTGCCAAAGATACATTGGATAGAGTAGCTGCTTTGGTTCAGGCTAAGGTAGACGTTATTGCTGTAGACACCGCTCATGGCCATTCTAAAAACGTAATTGAACTTGTTAGAACTATTAGAAAACATTATCCTGATTTACAGATTATAGCCGGAAATGTAGCGACTGCAGGGGCAACCCGCGCCTTAATTGAAGCCGGAGCTGACTGTATCAAAGTAGGAATCGGTCCTGGTTCCATATGTACCACCCGTGTAGTAGCAGGAATTGGCGTTCCTCAAATCACTGCTATTTTTGATTGTGCAGAGGAAGCAGATAAATACGGAGTTCCCATAATAGCAGACGGAGGAATTAAATACTCTGGTGATATTACCAAAGCTATTGCCGCTGGTGCCAGTGTTGTTATGCTGGGCAGCTTACTTGCAGGTACAGAGGAAAGCCCAGGGGAAACCGAGATTTTCCAAGGTCGAAGATTTAAGGTTTATCGTGGAATGGGCTCTATGAGCGCTATGGCTGCAGGGAGTAAAGACCGTTACTTCCAGGAGGACGCACAAAAATTGGTTCCAGAAGGGGTAGAAGGTCGAGTTCCTTTTAAAGGCACTCTTGCGGATACTATCTATCAATTAGTTGGTGGTTTACGTTCAGGTATGGGATATTGCGGAACACCTACTATTCAAGATTTGAGAACAAAGACACAGTTTATGAGAATAACAGGGGCAGGTCTTAAGGAAAACCATCCTCATGACATCTATATTACCAAAGAAGCGCCTAACTACAGTGCAGGAGTGTAAATTATTACACTCCTATTTAGATAATTAATAGCTCGTCAAAAGAGTTATTTATGGAAGGAATGGGATTGATGTCAAAGGAAACAGTCATTATATTAGACTTTGGTGGACAATATAGTATGAGTATCGCACGAAAGGTTAGAGGTTTAAATGTTTATTGTGAAATCCTACCCTATCATGCATCAATAGAACGGATCCAAGAGAAAAATCCCGTTGGGATTATTTTCGCCAGAGCTGCAAGCAGTGAAGCCGAAAGTGGCACCGAGGAAATACCGGATGGAAGTGCCGAGGCTTTTGAATGGGAAATTCCTGTATTGGAGCTTGACGAGGCTGATTTGGAAGAGCAAATTTTAAAGAACTTTTTATATGACATTTGTGGATGTACAGGTCTATGGACCATGTCTAATTATGCTCAGGAATCAATTAGTGATTTGAAGGAGCAAATGAAAGGCAAAAAGGTTTTGTGCGCCCTGTCTGGTGGCGTAGACAGTTCAGTAGCTGCCGTTATGGTGCATAAGGCGGTAGGTGACAATCTAACCTGCATATTTGTTGATCATGGTTTGTTGCGCAAGGACGTAGACTATGTAGAGGCGACCTTTAAAGAGCAGTTCCAAATGAATATAATTCGAGTAAATGTCCAGGAACGATTCCTAAATCGTTTGAAAGGCGTTACCGACCCAGAAACAAAAAGGAAGATTATTGGGGAGGAATTTATCCGGGTATTTGAAGAGGAAGCTAAGAAAATTGGTGCAGTAGATTACCTGGTCCAAGGCACTATCTACCCTGATGTGGTAGAAAGTGGCGTTGGAGCTGCACTGGTAAAAAGCCATCACAATGTTGGTGGTTTACCGGATCATGTTGACTTCAAAGAAATCGTAGAGCCCTTAAGAGAGCTGTTTAAAGATGAGGTTCGTGAACTAGGCGAGGAGCTGGGTATCCCAAAAGAGCTGGTTTGGCGTCAACCTTTCCCAGGGCCAGGACTTGCTATCAGGGTAATTGGTGATATCACAGAAGAAAAGCTCAATATACTAAGAGAAGCAGATGCTGTTTTTAGAGATGAAATCGCCAAAGCTGGCTTGGACCAGGAAATCTGGCAGTACTTTGCGGTGCTGACTGGAATGCGTAGTGTTGGGGTTAAGGCAGATGTAAGGACCTATGATTATACCATTGCCCTTCGTGCAGTAACCAGTATTGATGCCATGACAGCAGACTGGGCAAGAATCCCTCACGATGTACTGAACACAATTTCCAGTCGTATAGTAAATGATGTAGAGCACGTAAACCGTGTAGTTTACGATATCACCAGCAAGCCACCATCCACTATAGAGTGGGAATAATATCTAATGGCTAATAAATGCCCGAAAACCCTTGGAAATAAAGGGCTTTCGGGCATTTATGCAATTTAGGAAAACGACGCTGCAACACTTTTGCAACTCGCAATGAAAAAATGCGATAAGGAATAGTGGCAAGTGGTTATGAAGTGATGAAAGGAGGGCGGCAAAGTGTTCGATTTTTTGAAAAAGAAAACAGAAATCAATACGACACAAATCGTCGATGAAATTGAAGCGGCAGTATATGAGCACGTCAAACCTTATGGCTTCAAGAAACACGGCAGAACGCTTCAC
>CAYFSR010000035.1:0-11761 GCA_964345785.1 uncultured Eubacteriales bacterium
TTTGCTATTCATTCTGTTGTTCATTAATCTGCACTCCTTTCATCTAATTTTTACAGGTTTATCCTGTATTACAACTATATAACATAAGATTGTTCTCTGTCAATACAAAGATACAAAAAGATAGGGGAGAAAACCTCCCCTATCATGGTCTGCTAAAGGGCAGACCACCTTCCCAACATAATCAAATCGATCATCTCCTTCCTGTTGGCTAATAGACCGGTCAATTATTATTTTACCTGATTGTATTTAAAAGTACAAAGGAAAGAATCAATATAAATATTCTTTCCTTGTATCTAGGCAGACAGAGTCGTCTGCCACTACATATATCGGTATCAATTCCTCAGTGCATACCCTAAACCTATTGCCGTTCCACCAGTATCTCGTATCCAGTATCTGGTAACCAGTACCTCGTATCTCGCATAATCAAGCTTTCGTTCTACCAGTATCCAATATCTAGTATCCCGCATCTTGCATCTTGCATAATCAAGCTTTTCGTTCTACCAGTATCCAGTATCTAGTATCCAGTATCATCCACCTGTATCACCTAATTAGCCGTGCTTCCTCTTCCTCCATAAACTGGTTGGTATACAATCGATAGTAATAACCGCCCTTGGCTATTAACTCATGATGGGCGCCTTCTTCAATGACCTTACCACCTACAATAACCAGTATTCGGTCTGCGGAACGTATGGTAGATAATCGATGAGCAATGATAAAGCTGGTTCTACCTTCTAACACGCGTTGTATAGCATTTTGAATAATTTGCTCTGTTTCCGTATCAATGGAGGATGTAGCTTCATCCAATACAAACAACTGAGGGTCAGCCACTACTGCTCTAGCGAAGGAAATCAATTGCTTTTGTCCAGTGGACAAGCGGCTTCCTCCTTCTCCTACTTCTGTATCATAGCCATTTTCAAGTTTACTAATAAAGTCATGAGCATTGACCAGCTTCGCTGCTGCTTCCACTTCCTCTGCAGAGGCTTCCAATTTACCATAGCGGATATTATCCCCGATGGTTCCACTGAATAAGTGAGGAGTTTGTAGCACATAACCTAAATTAGATTGTAACCAAAGCTGGGACCTCTCCTTATAATCTACTCCATCAATTAAAATTTGCCCCACTGTAGGCTCATAAAATCGGCAAATCAGATTCACAATGGTACTTTTTCCCGAACCTGTTTCACCAACTAAGGCGATAGTTTCCCCTGCCTTTACATTCAGGCTGAAATCCTCTAATACCGTCTCTCCGCCCTTATATGAAAAGCTGACATTCTGGAAACTAACGTCCCCTTTAATAGGAGCCCAGTTATCCTTTTTGGGATTAAACGAGTCTCCGTAAATCTCCTTAACTTCTGGAGAATCCTCGATTTCTAGTGGAGTATCAATCATGGAAAGCACTCGCTCTGCAGATGCCTGGGCATTCTGAAGCTCGGCAAATATCCGGGCAATATGGCTGATTGGTTCAAAAAACTGAATTGAATAGGTAATAAAGGCAACCAGGGTACCGTAACTTATGGCTTCCATCATGACACCTTTACCGCCAAACCAAAGAGCTAAAGCAGTACCAATTCCCCCCAGGGCTGAAACAATGGGGTAAAAGATTGAAGAAAACACAGCTACCCGGATTGAAGAGCTTCTCATTTCTCCGGTCACTTCCTGAAATTCCTCCAGGTTACGTTCTTCTAAAACCAAAGTTTTAGTGGTTTTTGCACCCATAATTCCTTCATTAAAGGCACCAGTTATTTTTGAATTGACTTTACGCACCTGGCGATAGCCCCGCAGAATTCGCGTTTGGAAAAAAAGGCTGATTACCGCAAGTAAAGGCACCACTGCCATGGTAATAAGGGCAAGCTGCCAATTCATCACAAGCATTACTATCATAATTCCTATCATCATGGCGAAACCCCAAGCTAAATCTACCAGACCCCAGGATATGGATTCCCCTAGACGTTGAGAATCCGAGGTCATCCGCGCCAGTATCCAACCAACTGGAGTTTTATCATAATAGGAGAATGATAATTCTTGTAGTCTTTGAAAACCAGCTTTACGAATATCATATACTAGTGCGATTTCAACCTTACCTGCAATACTAATTAACACAAAGGTACTAAGAGCCTGGAAAATAATAAGCACACCATACACAATAGCATATATTATCAGACCATCCAGGTTACCAGGGATAATAAAATTATCGATGGCATATCGAGTCATTTGAGGGAAAATAACGTCAACAACACCTGCAATTATCATAATAAAGCCTAATATGACCAATTCTTTTGTATAAGGTCTTGCGTATTTTAGGAGCTTCTTCCAAAGCCCAAAATCAAAGCGCTTTGTATATTCCTGTTCTTGATTTATCGTCATTTAAATTCCCCCTTCCTGAGTCTGTAACTTATCATCCTTTAGTTCCTGCTCCAGTGAGCTCTGAATGGACCAGATACGCTGATAAAGACCATCTTTGTTGATGAGCTCTTCATGGGTTCCAGATTGGATTAACCTTCCGTCTTCCAGAACTAAAATCAAATCTGCCTCAGACAAGGTAGTAATACGATGAGATATGATGAATGTAGTTACATCCTGGCTGCGTTTCTTCAGTTCCCCGCGGATTGCTGCATCAGTTTCAGTATCCACTGCACTTAAGGAATCATCAAATACCAAAATAGAGGAATTGGAAATCAAAGTGCGAGCAATAGCTACCCTCTGCTTCTGACCTCCCGATAGGGTTACACCTCTTTCACCTACTGGAGTTTCATAACCCTTCTCGAACTCTTCTATTACTGAATGCAGTGCAGCAATGCGACTAGCATCATGAATTTCTCTATCGGTGACTGCCCGTTTTGTAATACCAATATTTTCTTTAATGGTTTTAGAAAATAGAAATGGTTCCTGAAGCACTACACCAACATGCTGACGAATCCACTTTTTATCTATTTTTTTAAGCTCTACTCCCCCAATACTAATAGAGCCACTTTTATAATCATATAGACGCTGTAAAAGGTGAACCAAGGAAGATTTCCCGGAACCAGTTGGGCCCAAAATAGCAACCGTCTGACCTTGCTTTACAGTAAAAGACAAATCTTGCAGAATAGGGCGGCCTTCCTCATACTCGAAATAAACACTGTCGAAGACGATATCTCCTTCTATTGGTGCTTGTATGCAGTCAGGATCCTGGTTTTCCTCAGGGACATCAAATATTTCCTGGACCCGGCCAACGGATACCAAGGTTTTACCCATATCACTGAGGATTCTTCCCATTTGGCGAATAGGCCAGATTAGCATACTAATATAGGAAAAGAATATAATCAGGGTTCCAAGAGTAATTTCACCTCTGGCTGCCAGATAAACCCCCGCTACAACTACTAGTCCTACCTGTAAAAAAGCCAACCCATCAGACAAAGACCAAAATGTAGCCATGATTTTGATTAAACGATAAGTCAAATCACTATATTCCCTGTTCTTCTCATCAAATTTCTCAGTTTCATGTTTTTGGCGCCCAAATGCCCTAACAACTCTTACCCCTGTCAAATTTTCCTGCAAGGTGTTGGATAGCCTGCCCTCCGATTCGTCCGACTTTAAAAATGCCCTCTGAACTTTCATGAAAAATGAAAAGGAAAATACGAATAGAATTGGCATTATAGCCATGGAAATTAGTGTCATCCTCACGTCTAATGACAACATGATCGTCAGAGAAGCAGTAAGCATAAATAGGGCACGCCCAATTTCCACCAATTGTACCGCTAGGAACCTACGTATGGTTTCCACATCGGAAGTACAGCGCTGGATTAGATCGCCAGTTTCTGCTTTAACATGATAGTCATAAGTCAATCGCTGAATATGTCTATATAACTTATCCCTCAAGTTTTTAGCAATGGATTCAGCTGCTTGAGCAGACCATTTTCCACGTAAGTAAACAAACAGGAAATTGACAAGATACACCACTACCAGGGAAAGACCTAAAATCCATAGATTTGTTCGGAAAAATTCTAGTCCACCTATGTTGTTTATCAGGTTTAGCAAAAAAGAAGGCATTTTCATCGGCTGGCCGCCTATAACAGAGTCTACAGCAAAACTTATAATCAAGCTTGGAATCAAAGCAATAAAAGCAGAAATGCCTACGCAAATAATAGCACCAATATAGAGCAGATGGTTTCCTCGCATATATTGAAACAGTAATTTCAAATTCTTTTTCACAGCCGTCACTTCCTATCTCTTCTACCATTATTTTTTGTCATCTTAAATATGTTTTAAACATAAAAAAAGACACATGAATGGCGCCTCATTAAAACTGTTTTTGTGTTATCTAATTTGAGTATACGTTAAGAATCAAACAATTGCAAGAAAAAATTGCTTTCCCTTCAAGCATTGGATATAATTGAGAAATACTGATTTTACTAGTAGGGAGGATGTAGAAATGTCCATTATAAAAAAGTCAAGTAAGCTGGATAATGTACTATATGATATAAGAGGTCCAGTAATGGATGAGGCCATTCGTATGGAAGAGGAAGGCTACAAAATTATAAAGTTGAATATCGGAAATCCTGCACCTTTTGGTTTAGAAGCACCGGATGAAATCATACATGACGTCATATTCAATGTTCGGAATGCGCAGGGTTATACGGATTCTAAAGGGATTTTTCCTGCTAGAAAGGCTATAATGCAATATTGTCAGCAGAAAAAAATAAATGGCGTAACTGTAAACGATATTTATGTAGGAAATGGTGTCAGCGAATTAATAATGTTGTCCATGCAAGCCTTACTTGACCATGGAGATGAAATAATGGTTCCTGCCCCGGATTATCCACTTTGGACTGCTTCTGTAAACCTGGCAGGCGGCACCCCAGTGCACTACCTTTGCGATGAGCAATCCGATTGGAACCCGGATATTGAAGATATCAGAAAAAAAATCACCCCCAACACCAAAGGAATTGTAGTCATAAATCCTAACAATCCGACTGGTGCTGTATATCCCAAGGAAGTTCTGTTGGAGATTGTTAAGTTAGCAGAAGAACACAATTTGATTCTTTTTGCTGATGAGATATATGATCGTATCATCTACGATGAAGAAGATGTACATTATTCACTGGCATCCCTGACTCAAGATGTACTTTGCGTTACCTTTAATGGATTATCAAAATCCCATCGCATTGCCGGCTTTCGCGCAGGTTGGATGGTGTTAAGCGGTAAAAAGTCACAGGCAAGAGATTATATTGAGGGACTGACTATGCTAGCAACTATGAGACTTTGCAGTAATGCCCTGGCCCAATATACCATTCAAACTGCACTAGGTGGCTATCAAAGTATCAATGAATATTTAGTGCCTGGTGGACGATTGAGAGAGCAGCGGGATGTAACCTACGAAATGATCAATGATATCCCTGGCTTATCCTGCGTGAAGCCCAGAGGTGCCTTTTATGCTTTCCCCAAAGTTGATGTAAATCGGTTTAATATCAAGGATGATATGCAATTTATTAAAGATTTGCTTGTAGATAAAAAAGTATTACTGGTTCAAGGTACTGGCTTTAACTGGCCCGAACCCGATCATTTCCGTATCGTATTCCTCCCTGCTAAGGAAGAATTGAGCAAGGCTATAAATCTAATAGGTTCGTTTTTATCAGATTACCACCAGAAAGGCTAAAATAAAGATTCTTCACTGCGTTCTGAATGACTGGTTTTGTCGCCCTGAATGAAATGAAGGATCTTAGGGGGATATAGCAGGTAATTAACCTTCTATATCCCTTTTGTAATACCCAATCAACCCTGCAGTAACCAATAATACTGCTATAAGAACGAGCACGGCCAATCTTGCTGTATTTATTTCTTCCATTGGTATTTGGGGAACATGCCCAAAAGGTGATAGATAACTCATCCAATCAGGTAATTTCAACATATCACCTAGATATACTACAAAAAATGCATAGCCAAGATAAGCCCAAGTTAAGCCTGCGAGTCCTGGCAGATATCCGATTAGTAGCACTGCTATACCTACCAAAATCCACATAGCAGGAACATGGACTAAACCAGCTTTTAAGAATGTTAAAAACGGAATCATTTCGTCCATTACAACTTCAGCAGCAGACCATAGACCCAGTATTGACATTAGCTGTATTAAAGGAGCAGATACAACTCCGATTAGTGTATAGCTCCCGATTATCCTACTTCTTGATACTGCAGCAGCAAGTAAATTCTCTGTTCTATTTCTTTTTTCTTCTCCATTTAGCCTTAGGACAAACATAAGTGTTGGTATTGTTCCTATTATACTTAGAATTGTCATAAGCATAGATACAAATCGTTCAGTCAAACTCATGTCTTCTGCAGTAGGAAGCATTTGCCCTAAAATATCGTTACTGCTTAAAAAGCCTTCCAAATCAACTAAAATGGAGCCATAGGAAGCACCTAATACTAACATACCGATGAGCCATGCAATAATACTGGTTCGCTGTAACCTTAACGCTAGTCCAAGTGGTGATGTAAGAAATATAGAAGCCCCATATAATAGCGAACCATTTAAATCCATACTTTCATAGCCTAGTGCAAATAATCCAAATCCCGATGCCAATGATAAGACTATGTTCGATAAAACGGCAACTAATATTGTTGCTGTTAGCGTTGATAAACGTCCTACTGGAAGAGAGCGGATCATCTCAATTCTGCCTTCTTCCTCATCTTCTCTGGTATGCCTGGTAGTTAACAATATGCCCATAATTGCTACAGCTAAAGTAGTAAAAACCAGCATAAAATGAGCTATCTATGCCCCCTCTATATTAAAATATATATGAATGAGTAATTTTAATGATTTTAACATATTGAGTAAATTCTTTACAAATGTGCTTATTCCTCTAATAATTTAAAACTTCGCTCTTATAAGAGTATCTCTACCTACTGTTTGAGGATTTCACGGTGGTGCTTTCTGGATGAGTTTGAAGCCGGTAAGTATTAATATGTTAGGGGTTTGCTTTTTTGGTATAAGAGTAGTAAAATGATATTAACAATTTTAGGAAATAAAGGATGATAACAATGAGCAAGAAAATGCTGTTCATTATTAATCCCAAGGCTGGAAAGTCTCAAATTAAGAATTCATTATTACAGATATTGGATATATTTACTAGGGAAGATTATGAGATTGTAGCTTATCCTACACAGTCTCATGCTGATGCAAGAAGAGTTACCAGAGAGCGAGCTAGAGAATTTGATCTAGTAGTTTGCAGCGGTGGAGACGGAACCTTAAATGAAGTGGTTTCAGGCATGATGGAAAGTGAAAAAAATGTACCTGTTGGGTATATCCCTGCTGGAACCACAAATGATTTTGCAAACAGCCTCTACATCCCTAAAAATTCTATCGATGCTGCTAATGCCATAATTGAAGGTGAAACTTGTCTGTACGACGTAGGTTCCTTTAATGATGACTATTTTATTTATGTAGCTGCATTTGGGCTTTTTACTGATGTCCCCTATCAAACAAAGCAGGAAGCAAAAAATGTATTAGGTTACCTGGCTTATATCCTGGAAGGCATGAAAAGACTGAACAAAATCAAATCCCATCAGATAAAGCTTGAATATAACGACCGGGTACTGATAGATGATTTCTTGTTTGGAATGATTACCAACTCCAATTCCATCGGCGGCTTTAAGAATATTACGGATCTTGGAGCCTCGTTAAATGATGGGCTCTTCGAGGTCACTATGATAAAAACCCCAACAAGTGCTTTAGAGTTCCAAGATATTATTTCTTCTCTAATTCAAGAATATCCTTCAGATCATGTGCTTACTTTCAAGACATCTAATCTAGTAGTTAACAGCGAAGAAAAAACATCATGGACCCTTGATGGTGAATTTGGAGGCGACCATGATAGAGTTGTTATAAGTAATATGCAAAAAGCGATATCTATAGTGACTCCTAAAACAGAAGTTGAATAAAATTGAGAGCTAGCTGTTTCGTTAAATCTGACTCTCCCGTACTTCCTTTAGTGTTAATGATTCTCGGTGTTCAATCTGTTTCCATTCTACTTTTTTAAATAATGCGACAAATGTAATAGGAATATAAGTGAACATAAAAAGCGGAAAAGTAAAGGTATAGAGTACTTTTTTAAAGGATGAGCAGTGAATCTTCTTCCACTCGGTAATGGTTGTTATTAATCCAATCACAAAAAACATCATATATGCGTTGCTTATAGATTTCCAATTAGATTGCATCAATATGGGTAAGCTCTCATTCGAAATAAACCCATAGATCATTCCAAATAAATTTATGATTCCACCAATAGCTGTTAGAATAACAGCAGGTAAGATGGTCATTGACATATCATAACTTGAGAAGCTTCGATTCCGAAAAAATGACTTGATTAATTTTACACCATATTTTTGGCATACTTGAATATTCCCTTTTGTCCAACGCATCCGTTGGTTCCAAGATTGATTGAATTTAACAGGTTGTTCATCATATAGCATAGCAGATTCGCAATATGCTATTTTTTCTCCATTTATTACATTATGAATGCTAAATTCAATGTCTTCCGTCAATAGGTAAAACTTCCATCCTCCTGTTTTCTCAAATACATCAGAGTGAACTAGAAATCCAGTTCCTGATACGGCACAGCTTGTCCCAAGTAACATTCTTGATCGGCTTAAGTATTGACATTCTCGCAGGAACCATAATGAACTCCCTGCTGTAATCCAATTGTTACCGTAGTTCTTAGAGTTACGATAGCTTGTTATAATGCGATTCCCATCTGAAAAGGATTTATTCATTTCAGATACGTAGTTCTCATCTAGTAAATTATCCGCATCAAAAACAAAGTACCCATCAAAAGAGGTATCAGGATAGGCTTCTTTAATTCTGTTCAATAAAAAGTCAATGGCATAGCCTTTTCCTATCTTATATCTGTTAAAGCGTTCCCAGACAGTAGCTCCTGCAGCCTTTGCCACAGAAGCAGTGTTGTCAGTACAATTATCAGCTATGACAAATACTTCTATCAGCTCAGAGGGATAAGTCTGGTTACGGATGCTTTCGATCAATTGGGATATGACTGCTTGCTCGTTGCGAGCTGCAATGAGAACAGCATAATGATGCAACTTTGTGCTTTCATGTAGCCTACTTTTCTTAAAAAATGGAACAAAAATATATAAGACCTGATAAGAGTAACAAAGGAAAAATACTAGCGCTATTATATTGTTTATTAATGAAATAATTTTCATTTAAAATGCCTACTTTCTGTTTTTTGGGGTGGACAGAGTCGTATGCTTCTACATATTTGGTGGGCAGAGTAATTTACCTTACGATTAATTATGTTTAGGACTCTGATTGTATTTTACGAGACTATATTAAATGTCAAGATAACCTTAAATAGATCACCATCTATAACTAAATCCAGTTTTCCATTCTGTAATTCCACCAGGCTTTTCGCTATGGAAAGACCCAAACCGCTGCCCTCGGTAGTTCTTGAGCTGTCTCCTCGAACAAACCTTTCCAATAACTCATCACTTGTTATATTAAGAGCATACTTCGATATATTTCTAAATGTAATGATAGCACTATTATTTGATTTTTCCAGACTTAAATAAGCCCGAGTGCCTGGCTGAGAATACTTGCAGATATTACCCATAAGGTTATCAAACACTCTCCACAGAAGCCTGCCATCTGCCATAATAATAATATCTTCCTCTGGCTGATTTAAGATAAGCTCAAGATTATTGTTTTTCATTTTCTCTTCATACTCACCTATGGTTTGAGTAAGTAGTACACCGATTTCTGTGCGTACGGTATTGACAGCCAGGTTTCCTGTTGAAGCCTTAGAAGCATCCACCAAGTCATCAATTAACTTTTTAAGCCGGGAGGATTGACGATCCAGCACATCAACATATTCCTTAATTGTCCCCTCTTCCATCTCTTCTCTCTTAATTAAGTCCACATAATTAATAATGGATGTTAAAGGTGTCTTAATATCATGTGATACATTGGTGATTAATTCTGTTTTGAGTCTTTCGCTTTTCATTCGTTCCTCTACTGCTCTTGACAAACCTGAACTTATATTATTGAGATTTTCACCATAACGCTTAAAATCCCACAACAATCTTTTTGTGTCAACATGATGATTCAAATCACCATTTGCTATTTCCTGACTACCAAACAGTAATTTTTGGAGGCTGATAATAATATATAAGGTTATTGGTATGAAAATCAATTTTCCGAGTACCCAAAACAGGACTAGTATCCCACCGTTATAAGGGAACGCTGTAGCTATTATGATAAACTCAAAAATGGTTAGAACAAGCAAACCAAGTATTGCTTTCCACAATAAAGATATGTGTTCTAGTAAGTACTTTATACCCAAGACCAACCTACGGAGTACTCTATAAATAAAGTATAAAATTCGATATGTGATTGTATTTTTCCACCAACCACCTAGCTTATATCTGGTAGCAAAGCTCATAGAGGCTAGCAGGAACAGTGGTATGGTCAGAATTAGAAAAGCTCCTATAATAAGCATTTGTACTATCATACTCGAATAGTACACTCCATAAGAAGTATTTTCGAGTATAGCAACTGAGATAATTAGAATTGTAAAAAGACCAGCTAAAAGAAAGTCAAAAGGTATTTTATCTACTCCATTGGGGGTAATTCCTTCTTCTCCTTTTCTATGACCAGCAGAGCACATGAGAAAAATAAAGAGTATGATGGAGATTAGGAAGGACAGTATTGTAAAAAAGATTAAAGTATAGCGCATTGAATAAGCAATTTGAGCCCAGCGGTCTGCAGTAAAATAGCGGTCTTCTGCTGTCAATGTACTTTTTACATAACAATCTAAAGTGTAAATTTCAGGGGAAGCACTTAGCTCATCATTATACCAATAGTCCCCTTCATCATAAATGTAAGTCCGGCTTAACTGAACATCTTGATTGCTATAATTGCTAAGAATAATTTTTCCATCTTCATTTTTTAAAGTATAAAGAAAGTTTGTATTGTCAGTTGAAAAAACAGTTTCAATAGTATTAAGATATGTATGATCTAGCTTGTAAATATGATAATAATCAAGGAGCAATCTATCAGCATCTCTTCTAATGATATAATCAAATATATTTTCTTTTACATCCGTATAAGAGTCACTGTAAAATCTATATTCTACCAAATAGCTAATTCCAACTATTCCACCAATAAACCCTAATGTAAAAATAACAAAGAGGAATATTGCTGTAACCTTTGCTGCCAGGCTATGAGTTAATTTAGTCATTCTCCCTCACCTCGTTCCATTTTGTATCCCTGTCCCCAGACCACTTTTAAGTATCGTGGTTCAGCAGGATTGATCTCCAACTTTTCTCGCAAGTGCCTTATGTGCACAGCCACAGTGCTTTCTGAACCGTAGCAATTCTCTTGCCATACTCTTTTGTAAATGACCTTAGGTGAAAAGACCACACCAGGATTCTCCATAAATAATTTTAGAATATCATATTCTGTGGGGGTTAAGTTGACTGCTTCTCCATCAAGAGTTACAGCCTTTGCCTTGTCATCCAGCTCAATTCCGCCTATACACAGATTTGAAGACTTGACATTTCCTCCTCCAAAGTGCATATATCGCCGCAAATGAGATTTCACTCTCGCGAGCACTTCCACAGGGTTAAATGGTTTTGCAATATAGTCATCTGCTCCCATATCAAGACCTGTTACTACGCTATATTCATCTCCTGATGCTGTAAAAAATATAATAGCTAGACCTTCAATTTCTTTAGCTGCTGCACATACTGCATAGCCATTACCGTCTGATAAAGA
>CAYFSR010000035.1:11771-15851 GCA_964345785.1 uncultured Eubacteriales bacterium
AGAATTTACCCTTGCAATTAATTCCATTGAGTTAAAGGGTTTTGTAATATAGTCGTCTGCTCCAATATTTAATCCTAGTACTTTATCTGTATCTTCACCTTTAGCTGTAAGTAAAATAATAGGTATATTGCTGCTTTCTCGTATTTTTACCATAGCGGTGATACCATCCATTTCAGGCATCATAATATCCATTAATATTAAGTGAATATCATTGTTCTTTATGATCTGCAACGCTTCTTTTCCGTTATATGCTTCATATGTAATATAATTCTCTGATGCTAAATAAATCTTTAATGCTGACACTATATCTTTCTCGTCATCACAAATCAAAATATTATACATTTACCTACCCCCATCCACAGTCCCTTTTATCTCTTTTTTTCTACTGTATCTATTATGCATTGTTTTATATTAAAAACCAATGAGTAAACTTCTTAAGAATTTCTTAAGATTGTAAAAATAACTGACTTGATAGCAATAAAAAAACACTTTTACTAGTGTTTTTTACGGATTCCCTTTATAAGCGGATGGATAGAAATGTTCACTAACCAATATCTGGGTGGACAGAGTCGTCCACCACTACGATGTTGTATCTTTCTATAACCTCAATTATTTGTTAACCGGCTGTTTTACTATGCTTCCAAAGTCTTTCCCTGAAGGGCTTTGGAAAATTTGCAGATCAAACTGAGGAACAACAGCCAGAATATGATCGAAAATATCAGCTTGAACGGATTCATATTCCACCCAGACAGTGCTTGCACTAAAGCAGTATATTTCAATCGGTAAACCGTGCTCCGTTGGAGCCAGCTGACGAACCATGACGATCATATCTTGATTAAGTTTAGGCAGGTTTCTCAAGTATTCTTGAACATAAGCTCGGAAGGTACCAATGTTGGTCATTCTTCTTCCGTTAACCAACTGGTCTGGGTCACCTTTTATCTCTGTATTATAAGCCTTAATTTCCTGTCTCTTTCCTTTAATATATTCAGTAAGATAATTGAACTTTTCATATCTTTCAAGCATCTCCTCTGTACAGAACTGGATGCTGTTCATGTCAATAAAAACAGAGCGTTTTATTCTACGTCCTCCAGATTCCCTCATCCCTCTCCAGTTTTTAAATGAATCGGAAACCATAGTATGGGTCGGAATCATAGTAATTGTTTTATCCCAGTTCTGGACCTTTACCGTGTGCAGTGTTATATCTATGACATCACCATCTGCATTGTACTTAGGCATTTCAATCCAATCACCTACTTGCACCATGTTATTCTCTGATAATTGGATTCCAGCTACAAAGCCCAATATGGAGTTTTGGAAGATTAACAATAGCACAGCTGAAAAGACACCTATTCCACTAAGAAGGACCATGGGTGATTTGTCCAGTAATACTGAAATAATTAGGATAATCCCGACAATTGAAAGTATTATTTTTATTACTTGAATAATACCTTTTATAGGCCTTTCTCTGGAAACATCCAAGGTTCGATACTTAGATTCAAAGCCGTCCATAAGAGAATAGAGAATCAAAATGACAACTAGAATGATATAAGAAAACGCCAGGCGCTGTATCCACATCTGCAAAGCAGGAAAAGCAGGCGCTGACACATGAATGATAATTGATGGAGCTAAATTAGCTATTCTTGAAAAAAGCTTTGGCTCCAAAAATATATCATCCCATTTGCTTTTGCTTTGTTTGACAAACACTCCAATAACCTTGTTAAGCAGGAACTTAACAGCCATCCAAGACAGCACGCTTGCCAGTATAATAAGCAAAGCAATAGCTGAATTGGATACAATTGTAGCCCAGTTTTCAGAAAGGCCGTTTTCCAACAGGGCATTCCGAAGATGGTCTACAAGAGTCATTATATGACCTCAAATAGTGCTTCAATTTCCACTGGTACGTTACCAGGCAAAGCATTCACACCAATTGCAGATCGGGAAGGTGCACCTACTTCTTCACCGAATATATCCACCAATAGCTGACTTCCGCCGTTTGCAACCTGTGGATGTTGGTAAAACTCATCAGTTCCTGCTACAAAAACGAGAATTTTAACTGCATTTTTAACCTTATTCAAATCACCAATATATTTTTCCAATACAGCTAATACATTCAGCATGGCATTCTTTGCACATTCCTGCCCTTGCTCTATGCCAATCTCAGCACCTAGTTTACCTAAAGGTGATTTCCCATCAATGGTAGGCACGCAACCGGATATGTAAATAAGACCTTGTCCAAATTCCTTCGCCTGTGCGTATACTCCTCCCTTTGCTGGTGCATTTGGGAGTTCAATCCCTAATTCTTTCATTCTTTTATATACATCCATAATTAATCTCCTTTTCATAATTATTCGAAGCAGAGGGACGGTTCTCTTGCTTCCACTCAGGTCCTGTCATTTTGAGCGCCAGCGAAGAATCCATCCTTATTTATGCCTAATTGCTCCTGCCTTATAAGCTCTGGTCATCTTATTATCATTCCAAACTAACCTACCATCTATGAAAGCCATTTCTAATCCTGTTGACAACTGATTCGGTTTACTATAAGTTGCCTTGTCCCTCATCCTCTGCGGGTCAAAGATGTTGATATCCGCATAACTTCCAACTGCCAATGTACCTCGTCCATCTATATGAAAGCGCTTGGCTGTCATTTGCGTCATCTTATGAATAGCTGTTTCCAGACTCAGAATCTTTCGTTTAACCACAAATTCCTGGATGATTCTAGGGAAAGAACCAAACAGCCTGGGGTGAGGAGAATCTCCATTACCATACAGTGAATCGGATATTACCATGGAATATGGCAGCTTAGCTATGGTGTCAACATCATGCTGGTCCATGCTCATCTGAATAACTCCAACCTTGCCTTGCTCATCTATCAACAGTTCGCGGAAAAAATCTACTGGATCTCCATAGCCAAGTTTTTTGGCTATATCCTGGATATTATCGCCTACAAAGTCCTTATTTTCAGGTTTTGTTACATAGCTGATAATTATTCTATCCCATCCTATATTCAGGGCTGTATTATCCCAGTTATCATGCTTCTGATACATATCCTTTTTCAACAGGTCTATGCCTTCTGGTGTGGATATATTTCTTAGCGTATCTTTAATTTCTGTTTCCTGCACACTTGGAGGAAGCAGTGACATCAAGGTTGTAGATCCCCCTGTATAAGGATAAAAGTCTACACTTACGTCCTGCCCTGAAGCTCTGGCTTCTTCAATCTTTTCTATTGCTTGAAAAATTGTTTTCTGCCAGTTATCTATCCCAACCGACTTAAAGTGGCTGATGTTGACTGGTACTTCTGCATCCCGACCTATTTTCAATACTTCCTCAACAGATGAAACCAGACTATCACCTTCGCCTCTGATGTGAAAAGTTAGTATACGCTTGTATTGTGCAACGGATTTAATTAATTCGGTCAACTCTGCTGTAGTAGAATAACATTCGGGTATATACATGATTCCTGTAGAGATTCCGAAAGCACCAGCTTCCACTGCCTCCCGGATATATCCCTTAGCTCTATCCATCTCACTTTGGGTATAGGGAGTTTTTTCAAAGCCTTTTACAGCTGTTTTCACAGCGCCAGTGCCAATCATCTGGCCTACATTGATATAAGGTGCTGATGTTTCTAATGCAGCCATATATTCCGGAAAACCAGCATACTTCATCCATTCTGGTGCCTTCCCCAAAACAGGCTCGATAAAATCCAACATCTGCTGGCCGGTTCCTTCCACATAAGGAAAAGGTGCTAAACCGCAGTTTCCACCTAGAACTGTTGTTATCCCTTGAGCAAGTTCAATTTCTCCAAAGCTTGGATCTGCTACTGCAGCTATGTCGCAATGTCTGTGGGAATCGATAAAGCCAGGTGTAACTGCCTTGTGGTCAGCATAAAAAACAAAATCTGCATTCAACTCTTCATTGTTTGTGCCTAATTGAAGTTCACCTTTAGCAATATAAGCCTCATTTTCATTGCTATAGTTTTCGCTGATAAAAGGTTCACTGGGACGAATAGCAACAATGCGATAATCTTCAATTAAAATATCGCCTGCATATAAGAGTTTTTCAATTCTCTTATTCGGCTTTAAT
>CAYFSR010000035.1:15861-18106 GCA_964345785.1 uncultured Eubacteriales bacterium
AGCCAGGTGTAACTGCCTTGTGGTCAGCATAAAAAACTAAATCTGCATTCCATTCATCTTTACTTGAGTTTAATTGTAGTTTGTTCTTAGTGGCACAAGCTCCATCATCAGCTAAATAATTAATATTTTCAGCAGTATCACTTCTATGAATAGCAACAATGCGATTATCTTCAATTAGAATATCGCCTGCATATGGTTTACCACCAGTACCATCATATATAAATCCATTTTTAATAAGTGTTTTCATATACTCCTATCCCGTCTTTTTAGGTTTAAGCCGGCCATCAGCAATCTGTTTAAACTAACATGCCCCTAGCATCAACTTTTTGCTCATAGACATCTTTACCATCATAAATATAAACTTGATTCTGCATGTTAATCGCTGTACATACATGCACCGGCGTAAGTTTAATTTTTTGCCCTACCATTAGTCCCGTTTTGCCACTTTGACTGGTGATGATACCATGCTCCTCATTCATACGCTTAAGCTGCAAGTTATCATTTCCTTCTATGATAACATAGGAAGGATAATAATAAGGTGCAACATTCAATTGAATATCCATGGGGAATGTTTTAGTTCCACCATCAATCACCGCATATTCTTCAGTAGGAGTACTGACTACAGTTGCGTAGAAATGAGCAGCAACATCTTCCAACTTCGTTATTCCTTCTTTATAAAGCATATAATCTTTAAAGATATAAGTTCCAGGCCTAATTTCTGTCACCTTACCAGTTTGGGCTACCGATAAACCTGTAGGAGTGGAGCCCGCACTGATGTCTGTTAGATTAATACCCGCAGCTTCCATATCTTCTGAAATCTGCTTCATTAGCTCTCCCTCTTCTTGACCTGCTATTTCTGGATCAGTGGTAGACTTTCCTTGATAAACTAGACTCTTGAAAGTATATATGCCAGTAAGGTTGAGGTTTGACATTTGGTTGATTTCTTTTGCTATAAATAGTGCTTTCTCTCTAAGTACACCGGTTCGTTTGGCACCAGTATCCACTTCCAAGCGGACTTCAAAACAAATGCCAGCATCCCGGGCTGCCTCATTAAGAGCAGCTGCACCTTCCAAGCTGTCTACTGCTAGAATCAATCTACTAACTTTCTCTGTTAGCTTAATGGCCCTTTTAATACGGAAATCTCCAATCAAAGGGTAGGCAATAAAGATGTCGTCAATACCGCCACTTGCCATTACCTCTGCCTCCGATACCTTGGCACAGGTAATACCAGCCGCCCCATATTCCAGTTGCAGCTTTGCAAAAGGAACCATCTTATGTGTCTTAATGTGAGGCCTTAATTTACAGTTATAGGAATCTGCTGCTTCCTGCATTTCCTTTAGATTCTTATTTACCTTCTCCAAATCTATAACAATGCAGGGCGTTTGTAGCTTATCTAATATTTTAGGATTCATTTCATCTCCCCTTGATTTATAACATAAAATACTAGGACGTCCTACAGGTTGGATTAATTATTCCATTAGTTAAAATGAGGCAGCCAATCCTTATTCACTTCAAACATTTCATCAACCATACTTTGTATCTCTTCTAAGCTTAAAACAGCGGATGTTAACGGATCCATACATATTGCATGGAAGACTTTTCTCTTATCGCCAGTTAAGGCTGCTTCTACAGCCAGCTCTTCACAAGCTGCACTTACATTTACAAGGATGGCTAGATGGGCAGGTAAAGGACCTACATGGATTGGGTCTAGACCTCTTTTTGAAGCCAAGACTGGTACTTCTACACAACAACCTTCGGGAAGATTCTCAATAAGACCATAGTTGCGTAAGTTTCCATTAAATTCAAACATAGTTCCATCTCCAAATACGGCATTGAAGATAGATGCTGCGTATTCCTGACCTCTCTCAAGGTTAATTTCATCTTGATTTAGCCACTCTTCTATATCATCTTTCCAGTTGTCCTCTCGTTTTAAATACTCGTTTAGAATATAGGCATATACACCTGGGTTCCATCCAGTACCGTGGGTACAATACTTCTCTATTAAATCAGGCCTCTTCCTAAACCACGGATTATACTCGGAATTGTGACCGCTGGACTCCGTAACATAATAATCAAGGTGCAGATACATTTCATTACGCACTTGTTCTTCGTTATATACATCGGAATTTTCGGTAATCGCCTTGTAAATAAGAGGATAAGCATCTTGACCATTCCACTTGAAGTCCAAATAGAAGGCTTGATGGTTTATACCTGCACATTTATAGGTTATTTCATCAGTAGGGGC
>CAYFSR010000036.1:0-16284 GCA_964345785.1 uncultured Eubacteriales bacterium
ATCCATCTTCAATGCAAGGACAGAAGCAATGATACTTCGTAGGGTCAGTTTTCAAGGTAACTTCCACCCAATAAGCATCCAAGCCATCTTTTTCAAAAAAAGATGGCTTTTTTACATTTTTTATATAATAAGCTACTATGATCATGGAATGCAATCCAATGCTTGCGAAATATCAGAAATCAAATCTCCTTTATCTTCAATCCCACAACTGATGCGGATCAACTCTGCCGGAACACCAGCTTCCTTCAACTGCTCGTCATTCATCTGCCGGTGTGTACTGGTTGCAGGATTCAGGCAGCATGTACGGGCATCGGCTACATGAGTTTCAATAGCAGCAATGTTTAAGTTTTCCATAAATATTTCAGCAGCTGTACGCCCACCTTTCAAACCAAAGGAAACAACACCACAGGAACCATTTGGCAAATATTTTTGTGCAAGTTCATAATATTTGTCATCAGGCAAATCACAATAGTTAACATATCCAACTTTTGGATGACTATGGAGAAACTCCGCAACGGCTTTTCCATTTTCACAGTGACGTGGCATGCGCACATGAAGGCTTTCCAACCCAAGATTAAGGATAAATGCACTCTGCGGAGACTGTACTGTACCTAAATCGCGCATTAGCTGTACGGTACATTTTGTAATGAACGCTCCTTCTTTACCAAACTTTTCAGCGTAGGTAATACCATGATAGCTATCATCAGGGGTGCAAAGTCCCGGAAATTTGTCTGCGTGGGCCATCCAATCAAAATTTCCAGAATCCACAATGGCTCCGCCTACTGCAGCACCATGACCATCCATATATTTCGTCGTAGAATGGGTAACAATGTCAGCTCCCCATTCAAAAGGGCGACAATTAATCGGTGTTGCAAAAGTATTATCAACGATTAGAGGCACACCATGAACATGGGCAGCTTTGGCAAACTTCTCAATGTCCAGTACAGTAAGGGCTGGATTCGCGATTGTTTCACCAAAAACAACCCTGGTATTTTCTTGAAAAGCTTCATTTAACTCATCTTCCGTACAGTCCGGAGAAACAAATGTAGCTGTAATGCCCATTTTTGCCATGGTTACAGAAATCAAATTAAAGGTTCCCCCGTAAATGGTTGAAGAAGCAACAATATGATCCCCACAGCTGCAAATATTAAATAGTGCAAAGAAATTGGCGGCTTGTCCAGAGGAAGTTAACATGGCAGCCGTTCCACCCTCCAAATCTGCGATTTTAGCTGCAACAAAGTCATTTGTTGGGTTCTGCAGTCTGGAATAAAAATATCCGGTAGCTTCAAGATCAAACAGCTTTCCCATTTCTTCACTGGTATCATATTTAAAGGTTGTACTTTGTATAATTGGAATTTGCCGTGGTTCCCCATTCCCTGGTCTATAACCGGATTGTACACATTTTGTACTCATCTTGTACTTGCTCATGTCTCATGCCCCTTCTTTAGTTAATACAACCATTATAAGCGAAATTCCTTGCTAGCTCAATTCAAAAATTAATTTTCTTAAAATTCTCTCTCAATCAATGTTTGTGAAAAATTTCTCAATTGTAAATACTCAGATGAACATAAAATGATCGAATCTGTCACTATCTTCATCCCTGTACCCATAATTAATAAAAAATAACCTATACATATGGTACAAATAATGATAGAATAGTAACTGACCTGTTCTCTAGGTTAACTTTTCTATGCCTTATGCATTAATTATCCTGTCGGAACAGATAATATTCTAGGATGGATGCAGGTGAATTACAGCAAGGTTAGATATTTAAATTTATTCATATGATGTAAATTATTTACAAGAGGAGGAATCGCTATGGCGAAACAAATTAAAACCATGGATGGTAATCAGGCAGCGTCTTATATGTCCTATGCATTTACAGAAGTTGCTGCTATTTATCCCATTACCCCATCTTCTAACATGGCAGAAAATGTGGACGAATGGTCCGCCCATGGGCAGAAAAATATTTTCGGACAGGAAGTCAGAGTTATTGAAATGCAGTCCGAAGCAGGTGCGGCTGGAACTGTACACGGTTCTCTGGCTGCAGGGGCATTAACTACCACATATACGGCTTCTCAAGGTCTTCTACTTATGATTCCCAATATGTACAAGATGGCAGGAGAATTGTTACCAGCAGTATTTCACGTAAGTGCAAGGGCTTTGGCCGCCCATGCCCTATCAATATTTGGTGACCATCAAGACGTTATGGCTTGCCGTCAGACAGGCTTTGCCTTGTTGGCATCTGCAAGTGTACAAGAATCAATGGACATGGCTGCAATTGCCCATCTTTCAGCAATTAAGTCCAGTGTACCCTTTATTCATTTCTTTGATGGTTTCCGTACCTCACACGAGATACAGAAGATCGAAGTTATTGACTATGAAGATGTAAAGCCTTTGGTGGATTATGATGCTATCAAAGAATTCCGCAATCGTTCCATTAACCCCAATCGTCCTACTGTCAAAGGTAGTGCGCAAAATGCGGACATTTACTTCCAGGGAAGAGAAGCTTCCAATAAATATTTTGATGCAATTCCAGAAGTTGTATCCTATTACATGGATGAGCTTGCAAAAGTTACAGGTCGTCAATACCAGCCCTTTGATTACTATGGCGCAGCCGATGCTGAAAATGTTATTATTGCAATGGGTTCTGTCTGTGATACTATTGACGAAACCATCGACTATCTAATGAGCAAGGGTGAAAAGGTTGGAACCATCCGAGTTCGTTTGTATCGTCCTTTCTCCGCAGAGCATTTCCTAAAGGTTCTTCCTAAATCCGTTAAGAAGATTGCTGTATTGGATAGGACAAAAGAGCCTGGTTCACTAGGTGAGCCCCTCTATCAGGACATTCTTCATGTATTCTACAAACAGGAAAACAAGCCTGTAGTAGTTGGCGGACGTTATGGACTAGGTTCCAAGGACACTACACCTTCCCAGATTATTGCAGTATACCGCAACTTGGAAAGTGCGCAGCCTAAAGATAATTTCACTATTGGTATCAAAGATGATGTAACTAATACTTCTTTAGATATAACAGAAAATATAAACACCACACCTGAAGGCACAATCAGCTGTAAATTCTGGGGTCTTGGATCTGACGGTACCGTTGGTGCTAACAAGTCTGCCATTAAGATTATTGGTGACCACACTGATTTATATGCTCAGGGTTATTTCGACTATGACAGTAAAAAGTCTGGAGGAACCACAGTTTCTCACTTGCGTTTTGGTAAAGCACCAATTAAATCCCCTTATCTAATAAACTCAGCAGATTATATCGCATGCCATAACAGGTCATTCTTAAATCAGACTGACGTTTTAAAGGGAATCAAAGAAGGCGGCACCTTCGTTCTTAACTGCCCCTGGACTGAAGCTGAGCTGGATGAGAAATTACCTGCCCAGTTAAAGAAGACTATCGCTGATAAAAAGCTTAAATTCTATGTTATCGATGCAATTCAAATTGCCTCTGATGTAGGTTTGGGCAATAGAATTAACATGATCATGCAATCTGCGTTCTTCAAACTAGCAAATGTAATTCCGCTGGAAGATGCTGTTAAGTATTTGAAAGATTCTATCGTAAGCTCTTATGGTAGAAAAGGTCCCAAAATCGTAGAAATGAACCATAAAGCCGTTGACTTAGGTATCGAAGCATTGGTTGAGGTAAATGTACCTGCAGAATGGGCTAATGCTAAAGATGATAACAATAATGCAGTTAACGATGAGCCGGATTATATCAAGAATATTCAAAGGCCAATGGAGAGAAGAGAAGGCGATAACTTACCTGTCAGCACCTTTATTGAAGCCAAGATGCATGATGGCACCTTCCCCACAGGCACTACAGCATATGAAAAACGAGGCATTGCCGTTAATGTTCCCGAGTGGCAGATAGATAAGTGTATCCAATGTAATCAGTGTTCATTGGTTTGCCCACATGCTGTTATTAGGCCTTATCTGGCAAACGAAGAAGAGATGGCAAAAGCTCCAGATACCTTCGAAACCAAGAAGCCCGTAGGAAGAGGCATGGATGGATTGCAGTATCGAATTCAGGTAAGTCCTTTGGATTGTACCGGTTGTGGTAACTGCGCTGACATTTGCCCTGCTCCTGGAAAAGCTCTTATTATGAAGGATGCTGAAGAGCAAATTGATTTAGAATATGACAACTATGGATTTGCGACCACTATTACAGACAAAGAAGGGGTTATGGCTAAGAATACCCTAAAGGGCAGCCAGTTTGTTACACCATTATTTGAATACCATGGCGCATGCCCTGGCTGCGGTGAAACTCCTTATATTAAACTATTAACCCAGCTCTTTGGTGACCGTATGATGATTGCCAATGCTACTGGTTGCTCCTCCATTTATGGAGCAAGTGCACCCTCCATTCCTTATACAGTAAACAGAGAAGGAAGAGGACCTGCTTGGGCGAACTCACTATTTGAAGATAATGCCGAGTTTGGCTATGGTATGTTCCTTGGTGCAAAGCAGATTCGTGAGAAACTAGCTGCTCTTATGGAAGAAGGGTTGGAATCTGACTTTACTGAAGACACCAAAAACGCATTCAAACAATGGCTGGATGATAGCAACGATGGTGAAAAATCCAAAGATGCTACCGCTAAGGTATTAGAAGCTGTTGAAAAAGAAAGCGACAAGAGTAATCACATTATTTCCGAAATCCTTGATAAGAAAGATTATCTAACCAAACCTTCACAATGGATTATTGGTGGAGACGGATGGGCATATGATATTGGTTATGGTGGATTGGATCATGTACTGGCATCTGGTGAAAATGTAAACATCCTGGTTCTAGACACAGAGGTTTATTCCAACACTGGTGGACAGTCTTCTAAGTCAACACCTACTGCAGCCGTAGCTAAATTTGCAGCCTCTGGTAAAAAGATCCGTAAGAAGGACTTAGGTGCAATGGCTATGAACTATGGCTATGTTTATGTGACACAAATTGCTATGGGCGCTAACATGAACCATACAATCCGTGCCATAAGCGAAGCAGAAAAATATGATGGTCCTTCCCTAATTATTGCTTACTCACCTCGTATCAATCATGGAATTAGAACAGGTATGGGAACTAGCATGAACCAAGAGAAGTTTGCAGTAGAGTCTGGTTACTGGCATCTGTATCGATACAATCCTGAATTGAAGGATGAAGGCAAGAACCCCTTCCAGTTGGATTCTAAGGAGCCTAAGGAAGATTTCCAGAAATTTATTAGCTCCGAGGTTCGATATACTTCCTTGAAGACTACCTTCCCTGATGTAGCTGAAGAAATGTTTGCTAAGGCTGAAGAGCATGCTAAAGAAAGATATGCCAGCTACAAGCGGATGGCTGATGCAGATTATTCTCAAGAATAAGAAATAGTAGTCAAAAAGTTAAATATTTTAAGCAGGGTTTAGAAGTAAACTAAGAGCCAAAAAGCTGCTGCAAACGGTTTAAGTTTGCAGCAGCTTTTCTTTTCAAAACTATAAGTTTTCATTTTCGCGTTGGATCAGCCATGACAGTATCAGCCGTAATACAACTTATAGTAGGGTGCTATTACTTTTGATTTTCATCAACATATTCTTTGGCGTTTGATACTTCGTCTTCGCTGGGCAGGTGGACACCAGTAACTGGTTTCTGATCTTCAATATTTGCCCAAGCTGCAGTGTCATGTTTTTCAACCGGCTCTTTTTTCTTCCTCAATTTTTCATTGTTATTAGTCATGTGCCGACCTCCTTTAATAGTATTGTGAGTGAACTCATAATAAAATATACTATAACGATAGTTATTCTTACCCATAGGTGAGTAAAACTAAACAGAAAAGGAGTGTTTGTTAAAAAAACGTATCTTAAATATTAATTTATCGATGAATTAGAGGAATATAGGGTAAATATATGGTAAATCATAGTAAAGAGAAAAAACAGGAGGTATAATATGAGCATTCGGTTAAATGGTAGTGTAACATGGGTAGGTAAGAAGGATTGGGAACTGCGTGAATTCCATGGTATGGAATATTCCACACACAGAGGATCATCCTATAATTCATACCTGGTGCGAGATGAGAAGGTAGTACTAATCGACACAGTATGGCAGCCTTTTGCAAAAGAGTTTGTTGCCAACTTGAAAAAAGAAATTGACCTGAACAAAATTGACTACATAATAGCCAACCATGGGGAGATTGACCACAGTGGCGCTCTTCCTGAATTGATGAAGGAGATTCCAGACACCCCAATCTATTGCACAAGAAATGGTATTAAATCTATCAAGGGTCATTATCATCAGGACTGGAATTTTGTAGAGGTCAAGTCTGGTGACAGTATCAACTTGGGAACAAAAGAACTGGTGTTTCTGGAAGCTAGAATGCTCCATTGGCCAGACACAATGTTTTGCTATTTAACTGAGGATAATATTTTGTTCAGTAACGATGCTTTTGGGCAGCATTATGCAACGGAATTCATGTTTAACGACCAAGTGGATCAGGCAGAATTATATCAAGAGGCAATAAAATATTATGCCAATATTTTAACTCCTTTTAGCAAATTCGTCGTAAAAAAGATAGAGGAATTTGTAGGCCTAAATCTACCAGTTTCCATGATTTGCACCAGCCATGGAATACTTTGGAGAGACAACCCTCTTCAAATAGTAGAGCAATACGTTAAATGGGCTCAGGACTATCAAGAAAATCAGATTACCCTGATTTATGACACCATGTGGAATGGAACCAGGCGAATGGCAGAAGCTATTGCTGAAGGAATCAGGGCTGAGGATCCTGAGGTTGTAGTTAAGCTTTACAACACAGGACGCACGGATAAGAACGACGTCATCACTGAAGTATTTAAATCAAAGGCAATACTAGTTGGCTCTCCTACCATAAATAAAGGAATTCTTACTTCCATTGCTGCCATTTTAGAGGAAATTCGCGGTCTAGAATTCAAGAATAAAAAAGCAGCTGCATTTGGTTGCTATGGGTGGAGTGGTGAATCACCTAAAATGATTACCAAATTACTAGAGGAATGCGGAATGGAGCTTGTGAATGATGGATTAAAGGCTCTATGGAATCCGGATGAGGATAGTATCGCTCAATGTGTTGAATTCGGTAAGAAATTCGCTGCTACTGTCAAATGAGTCAAGGAAGCAGGGGGACGGTTCTCCTGCTTCCAGGCTAAACTCAGCTATAGTCATATTAGTTTATGATTATAGCTGTTTTTTTCTTACAAAAGGTATACGGAAAAATGCATAAAAACCTATGTATAAAACCTTTGTAAACACCGTAAGCACAAAAAACCTCTGGATTGCTTGCATAAATATGCGTTAGATTATATAATCATACTAATTTTATTTAACAGTAAGGGGGAAAAATCTTGGATGGAGATAAGATACGGATTCTAATAGCTATGGTTCTGTATATTGGTGTTGTGGTTGGGATTGGCTTGTATTATGCAAAACGTGCCAATGAAAGCAGTGACAATTATCTCATAGGGGGCAGGTCATTAGGCACTTGGGTCACGGCTATGGGGGCAGAGGCCTCAGACATGAGTGGGTGGCTTCTAATGGGCCTGCCAGGGGTAGCTTATTGGTCTGGGCTAAGCGATGCAGTATGGACAGCTATTGGCCTTGCAGTAGGTACATATTTAAATTGGCTGTTTGTAGCAAAAAGGCTTCGTCAATATTCTCATGAAGCTGGCGATGCTATTACAATTCCTGACTTTCTAAGTAACAGATTTAAAGAAAACAAGAAGGTTATAATGACGATTGCAGCTTTGTTTATTCTGATTTTTTTCAGCGTTTACGCAGCTAGTTGCTTTGTTACGGTAGGAAAGCTCTTTAGCACATTATTCGGTTCAAAGTATATAACCATGATGATTATTGGAGCTTTGTTTGTGGTTTTTTACACTTATATTGGTGGCTTCTTAGCTGAAAGCGCTTCAGACTTTATGCAAGGTATTGTTATGATTATCGCGCTAACTGTAGTGTTAATTACAGGTGTCTCACACGCTGGAGGTGTTTCTGCTATCGTAGAAAATGCCAAGGCCATTCCAGGTTTTTTTGAGTTCTTTGGAATTGCACGGCCTCAGGTAGCAGATGGTGTACAGCAAGTAGGGGCAAATGGGAATCCCTTGTTTCAAGAGGCTGGTAAATACGGGTTTTTAACCATCCTATCGACTCTTTCTTGGGGACTTGGTTATTTTGGAATGCCTCAGGTTTTACTGAAATTTATGGCTATTAAGCATTCCAGTGAATTGAAGCGATCTAGGAGAATCGCTATTGTTTGGGTTATAATCTCCCTTACTGCTGCGGTATTCATTGGAGCTATCGGTAGATTATTGTTTCCAACAGCTCTTCTTACCCAAAGTGCATCTGAAAATGTTTTCATACTTTTATCTACCAGCTTCCTCCCGCCAATAATTGCTGGAGTTGTTATGGCTGGAATCCTTGCGGCTACAATCAGTTCATCGGATT
This sequence comes from uncultured Eubacteriales bacterium, assembly GCA_964345785.1. Taxonomy (GTDB): domain Bacteria; phylum Bacillota; class Clostridia; order Caldicoprobacterales; family DTU083; genus UBA5454. The sequence continues at coordinate 8,447 of CAYFSR010000036.1, forward strand.
CTTACCTTTTGATAGCTGCATCTGCCTTTTCTAAGAATATCTATCAGGGCATTATGAAAAAAGAAGCCACTGATAAAGAGGTGCTGCGTGTTTCCAGAATTACTCTGCTTGTGATAGCAATTATTGCCATGATTATTGCCATAGATGAAAACAGTGTTATATTTAAAGTTGTTTCCTTCGCTTGGGCAGGATTTGGTGCTACATTTGGTCCGATAATGCTTCTCTCCTTATTCTGGAAGCGAACCACCCGAACAGGTGCTATCGCTGGAATGCTTTCAGGCGGTGGAATGGTATTTTTCTGGAAGCTGGTTATAAGACCTCTGGGAGGTATAGTGGATATTTATGAGCTGCTGCCAGCATTTATCCTATCCTGTATCGTTATTTACGTGGTGTCTTTAAATACTCAAGAGCCATCTAAGGAAATTCAGGATGAATTCGACAGAGTTGCGCATAGTGAGGTTTAATTGATAGAGAGCTATTAGTAAGGTTGTACTGTTTTGAATTTGGGCAATAAAATAAAATAGATTATGTTTATATAGAGTTATAATAAGTTAAAGGAGACAAGTGAATGCTTATCTCCTTTTTTGAAATTTGAACTAGTGTTTTTACATGAAATTTGAAAAAGTATTAAACATATAGAGGTGTATCCATGATGGATAACACCTCTTTTTAATATTACGTGTCGGTAATGAGTTGTAGCAATTTTTACTTTCTGGAATAGAATTCAATAACTAATGAATCCTTCACTTGGATAGGTACTTCCTCCCTAAGGGGTAGCCTTACTAGTGTTCCGGAGTAGTTTTCCTCATCCTTTTCCAAATAAGGGAGAGTCAGCAAATGTGACTGAAAAGTGTCCCGAAACAAATCTACACTGCGTGATTTCTCTTTTAAGGAAAGTACGTCACCAGGTTGTACCTGAATGGATGGGCGATCTGCCTTCCTTCCATTTAACTGTATGTGACCATGTGTCACTAGTTGGCGGGCTTGTCTTAAGGTGGATGCAAAGCCTAATCGATACACCAAGTTATCCAGTCTGCATTCTAGTATCTGTACCAGAAGGTCTCCAGTATTCCCCCGTGACCGTGTAGCTTTTTCCACATAATTCTTCATTTGCTTTTCAAGCACACCGTAATATTCTTTTAATTTTTGTTTTTCCAATAGCTGCAGACCATACTCGGATAGCTTCCTATGATCTTTAATTCCTCTATTTAAGGCTTTTGGATGACCATAAACATTTTCACCCAAATGTCTTGCGACTTTGAATCGCGGGCCTGATCGTCTTGCCAATTAATTAATCCCTCCATATAATTCTGCCAGGTTTTATTCACCATGGCTGTTCGTAGTTGATCCGTGCCAGCAAGCCTGAAATCAGTATATCATAGTCGAATAAAAAAATAAATAGTAATTATTATCAAGTGATAATAGGTATCAAATGCACCCATTGTTCTTACGTTACTGTTTATACCAGCCTGTAGTTCATAATAGCGAAATGCACTTGACGAAAGCGTAACTATCTGAAAAAATAGGGATGAGCAAATTGAGATGCTGATTGTGAGGTCAGCAACTTTAATAGAAGCTAATTGATTCAAAGGAAGGGCTGATATAAATATGAGCGGATTGGCTAAACCCAATTCTGAAGTTAATATAGTTGTTGGTATGTCCGGAGGAGTAGACTCCTCAGTTGCAGCTCTGTTGCTGAAAGAACAGGGTTATAATGTTATCGGCGTTTTTATGAAAAACTGGGATGAGCCGGACGAGGATGGAGTTTGTACGGCGACGGAGGATTATGAGGAAGCTGTTAGAGTATGTAATCAGCTTGAAATCCCCTATTATTCTGTAAACTTTGTGAAAGAGTATTGGGATAAGGTTTTTACCTATTTTTTAGAAGAATATAAGAGAGGCAGAACTCCTAATCCTGATGTTTTGTGCAATAAGGAAATCAAGTTTAAGATGTTTTTAGATTATGCAATGAAAATTGGGGCTGATTATCTGGCTACTGGTCACTATGCCAGAGTTTCAAGACTTGATGGTAAAACTCGTCTATTAAAAGGAGTGGATAAGGGGAAGGACCAGTCTTATTTCCTGTGCGCTTTAAATCAAACACAGTTAAACAAGGCCATATTTCCCATTGGTGATTTAGAAAAGCGAGAAGTACGCCGCATTGCAGAAGAGGCAGGTCTGACTACAGCACAGCGTAAGGATAGCACTGGAATCTGCTTTATTGGAGAGCGTAACTTTAAGGAGTTCCTAGGTAATTACCTACCTGCTCAACCTGGAGAAATTCGTAGTTTGGAAGAACCGCATGACCTATTAGGTGAACATGATGGTTTAATGTACTATACTTTAGGTCAACGAAAGGGTTTAGGTATTGGTGGGGGCTTTGGCAATGGGGATCCTTGGTTTGTAGCAGATAAGGACTTAAAGAACAATATACTATATGCAGTACAGGGTGATAAAAATACAGCCCTTTATTCTGCAGGGCTTATAGCTTCAGACCTCAATTGGATAGCTGGGCAAGCACCGGCAAAACAATTTGCGTGCCAGGCAAAGTTCCGCTATCGCCAACCAGATCAAGGAGTACAAGTGGAGATCACTGGTGAGACCACCTGCAGAGTTAAGTTTGACAAGCCACAAAAGGCGGTTACGCCGGGTCAGTTCGTAGTGTTTTATGATGGTGATGAATGCTTGGGTGGTGGGCCCATCGAGGAAATAATAAAATAATTCTTATTTAGAAAGGGTTAAGGAACTATCGATATAATGTTAAATAATTCACCACTAAGGTTATCTATATAATAACAAATGTTTATAGGGGGTATTCCATGGGTGAAAATGTATTAATTGCTTTTGGGCTAACATTGATGTCAGGTTTAGCTACAGGTATAGGAGGAGCTATTGCCTTCTTTACCAAACGAACCAATGCAAAGTTTCTATCGATTGCTTTAGGCTTTTCCGCAGGAGTTATGGTTTATGTTTCTTTTGTGGAGATATTTGGGAAGGCCAGAGAAGCACTAGTATCGGAGTTGGGACCTCGAACAGGAAGTTGGGTTACAATAATCTCCTTTTTTGCTGGGATGTTTATTATTGCCCTAATTGATAAACTGGTACCAGATTACGAAAATCCTCATGAAGCGCGAAAGGTAGAGGAAATTTCGGGTGAAGATCCATCAGATTTGTCGGATCAGTTGATTGAGCATAAGGAAGAGCAAGAACAAAAGATTTCGAGCAACAAGAACAAGTTACTTCGTGCCGGAATAATGACTGCATTAGCTGTAGGAATCCATAACTTCCCTGAAGGTTTTGCTACATTTATAGCTGCCCTGCGAGATCCCAGCCTGGGTATCAGTATAGCTGTAGCTATAGCCATTCATAATATTCCGGAAGGAATTGCTGTTTCTGTACCCGTTTATTATGCTACAGGAAGTCGTAAAAAAGCTTTTCTATATTCCTTTCTATCAGGAATGTCTGAACCAGCTGGTGCTATTATTGGTTATCTAATTCTATCTCAATTTTTAACTGAGACCCTGTTTGGAATTGTCTTCGCAGCTGTAGGCGGCATTATGGTTTTCATTTCATTCGATCAGCTTTTACCTACAGCCAGAGAATATGGGGAGCACCATTTATCTATTTATGGTTTGGTTTCTGGAATGATTGTAATGGCTGTAAGCTTGATGTTGTTCTAACGACGTTTGTCTTTGAAGGCATCCCTGAAACGTTTGCGGTTTTTATAGGTTAAGTGGCGGCGCTTTAGAGTAACAATTAGCTCTGGTCCAAAGAAGATAAAATAATTGACTACAGAGGCAAGGGCTGCAAACTTCATTGGTAGGGGATTGAATAATAGCGATAATGCAATAAAACCCCAGTTTAACCATGCTAGATATTTTATCTTTAAGGGTAAGACAAAAAAGATCAAAACCTCAAAGTTAGGGAACAAATGAGCGAATGCTAAAAACAGAGATAGATTCAGATGCTCCGTGGTTACAGTGCCAAATCCGATAAAGGCGGCAACGATGGTGCTTAATACACCGATAAGGTAGTAAATATTGAAAAGGAAGCTTCCCCATTGCTGCTCGAGATTACTGCCCACCAAATAGTAAAAGTATAGGGTGAAAATAATCCAAAGTGGACTGGATGTGGGGGGAAGGAATAAGAAGGTGACTAATCGCCAAACTTCTCCCCTTAAAATGAGAGCTGGGCTCAGTGAAAATTTGGCATGCAAATTACTCAGAGGTACGAGCATGTCCAGCACAAAGACCACCGCATTAATGATGACAATGTACTTCATTAAATCACTTATGGCATATTTCCTATATTTTCTTTCCAACTTTTGATACCACTTAAGCTTCATGCATATCGCTCCTGACAGATAAAATGCCTTGACAAACATTATATTATCAAGTATCATAAAATGCAAATAGAATCAATAAAGGCTATGAAGAGGACAGTAGGTCAGGGTTTGATTTATAAGAGACGTGGCTAAATTGGTGAAAGGCTGCGATGATGTCCTGAACTGAATATCACCTCCGAGCTGAAGGCTGAAAGGTATCCTGATTATTCGGTTATTACTCTGTAAGTCTCTCCGCTTTTTAAAAAGCGTTACCAATTAAGAGCGATAAGGCTATTTCTGTCTTATAATACGGGTGGTACCGCGAAAAAATCGTCCCTTGGCATATGCCAGGGGATTTTAATTTTTATAAAAATGTTTTTTTACGACAAGCTATAGAAAAAGTAAAGCCATTAAGGCTAAGCAACAAAAGACAAGAGGACAAAGATATTAAGAGATTTGAAGGGATGAAATTATGGAAAAATTTAAAGCATTGTCCAGTCAGCCAGTAAGCGATAATGAAAAGAAGGTATCGACATTCTGGGACGAGATACAAATACTAAATAAGAGCATAGAGACGAGGGAAGGTAACAAGCAATTTATCTTCTATGAGGGGCCTCCTACAGCCAATGGACGCCCTGGTATTCATCACGTAATTTCCAGGACATTAAAGGATTCAGTATGCCGCTACAAAACCATGAAGGGTTATCGGGTTAAGCGTAAGGCCGGCTGGGATACCCATGGTCTTCCTGTGGAAATTGAAGTAGAGAAACAGCTAGGTCTTTCAAGCAAACAGGAAATTGAGGATTATGGTATTGCTGAATTCAACCAAAAATGCCGTGAGTCTGTGTTTACCTATGAGAAACAATGGCGTGAGATGACCAAGCGCATGGGCTATGAAATTGACATGGACAATCCATATATCACCCTTGACAATGACTATATCGAAACCGTATGGTGGATTCTTGATCGGTTTTTTAAGGAAGACATGCTTTATGAAGGGCATAAGATTCTGCCCTATTGTCCTCGCTGTGGTACTGGCTTAGCTTCCCATGAAGTAGCCCAAGGCTATGAGGAGATAAAGACTACTACTGTTTTTGTAAAATTCAAACGCAAAGATGCTGATGAATACTTCCTGGTTTGGACTACAACCCCATGGACCTTGGCTTCCAACGTAGCCCTTACTGTGCACCCCAATGAGACTTACCTGAAGGTAAAGTTCGAGGATACAGTTTACTATGTAGAGAAACACCTTGCTGCTGGAGTATTAGGTGGCGAGTTCGAGGTTCTAGAAGAGCTTCAGGGTAAAGACTTAGAGCATATTGAATATGATCAGTTGATGCCTTTTACAAAGGCTGAGAAAAAGGCTTTCTTTGTTACAGTAGCTGATTATGTTACTACTGAGGATGGAACAGGTATTGTTCATACAGCCCCTGCTTTTGGTGAGGATGACTATCAGACAGGGCTTCGCTATGGTTTGCCTGTAATACAGCCAGTGGATGAAAGAGGCCTATATACAGACACCCCCTGGAAGGGTAAATTCGTCATGGATGCTGACCCGGATATTATCCGCTGGTTGGCAGAGGAAGGTAAGCTGTTCAGGAAGGAGAAGGTGGTACACAACTATCCCCATTGCTGGAGATGCCATACTCCCTTATTGTACTATGCCAGACCCAGTTGGTACATTGCCATGACCAAGTTGAAGGATCAATTGATAGATAACAACAACGGCGTTTCCTGGTATCCGGATTTTGTTGGAGAAAAGCGCTTTGGAAACTGGCTTGACAACCTAAATGACTGGGCAATTTCCCGTTCTCGATATTGGGGTACACCTCTTAACGTTTGGCGCTGTGATTGTGGGAATATCGAAAGCATTGGTTCACGCAAAGAGCTGGTAGAGCGTGCAATTGAAACAATAGACGAAAGCATTGATCTTCACAGGCCACATGTTGATGATGTGCATATAAAATGTAGTAAATGTGGGGACACCATGACTCGAGTGAAGGATGTAATCGACTGCTGGTTTGACAGTGGATCCATGCCCTTTGCCCAGCATCACTACCCCTTTGAAAACAAGGAAAACTTCGATGAACTTTTCCCTGCTGATTTTATCTGTGAGGGAATCGACCAGACTCGGGGATGGTTTTACTCATTGATAGCTATTTCCACCTTTATTACCGGGAAATCCCCCTATAAATCAGTGTTGGTAAATGACTTGATTTTGGATAAGGAAGGCAGTAAGATGTCCAAATCCAAGGGGAACACTGTAGACCCATTTGAGTTGTTTGACCAATATGGAGCCGATGCTCTACGTTGGTATTTACTTTACGTATCCCCACCTTGGGTTCCTACACGATTTGATCTAGATGGATTACGAGAAGTGCAGAGTAAGTTTTTTGGCACGGTAAAAAATGTTTATCATTTCTTTACCCTGTACGCTAATACAGATAATGTAGATCCCAGAGAGTTCTTTGTGCCCTATGAGCAAAGAACAGAGCTGGATAGATGGATATTATCTAAGTTTAACAACCTTAAGGCATATGTAGAAGAGGCTTTGGAAGTACATGATATGACCAAAGCAATCCGTCGAATGCAGGATTTTGTTAATGAAGATTTATCCAACTGGTATATAAGACGTTCAAGAAGAAGATTTTGGGCTGCCGAGCTAGATAACGATAAAAAAGCAGTTTATAATACCACTTATGAAATATTAGTGGGCTTTGTTCAGATGTTCGCACCCTTTGCCCCCTTCCTTTCAGAAGAGATTTACCGTAATCTAACAGGAGACCTTTCCGTTCACTTAAGTAATTACCCTGTGGCTTACCCAGAGTTAATTGATCCGGAATTGGAAGCAACCATGGATTTGGTAAGGGATTTGGTTACTTTAGGTCGTGCTTCTCGTGAGTCTGCCCGCATTAAGGTGCGCCAGCCTATTGGTGAAGTGTTGCTTGACGGAAAATATGAGGATCAGGTCACTCATCTGATACCTTTGATACAGGAAGAGCTTAATGTCAAGGAAGTTGTTTTTGCCAAGGACCTTAATGAATATATGAACTTCCAGCTGAAACCCAACTTCAAGGTAGCAGGGCCGGTACTGGGTTCTAAAATCAAGTTGTTTGGAAAAGCATTGGCTGGCTTGGATGCATCAGATGTAGCTCCCAGACTAGAGAATGGCGAATCCATAACTTTGGATTTGGATGGCGAGCCTTATGAAATAAGTAAGGAAAATGTAATGGTAAGCATTTCCTCCAAGGAAGGCTTTAATGTAGCAACGGAAAACAACCTGTTTGTTATTCTAGATACTACCCTGACTCAGGAGCTAATCGATGAAGGTTTGGCCCGAGAGCTGATTTCCAAAGTGCAGCAGATGCGAAAGACCAACGATTATGAGGTTATGGATAATATCCGAATCTACCTCCATGCAGATGAAGCGGTTCTTAAAGCTGTAGAGCTTTTTGAAGACTATATCAAGACCGAAACCCTGGCAGTGGATATTATAGATGTTGAGGATGATACC
>CAYFSR010000036.1:16384-17916 GCA_964345785.1 uncultured Eubacteriales bacterium
CGGTAATAACAAATGACAATACAGATAAATAATGGATTGTCCCAAGAATTGTTACTGAGCTTCGACTATAACAAAGAATATGTTAAAAGAGTCAAGAAAATACCAGGGCGAGTTTGGGATCCGAAAAACAAGCATTGGATTGTACCAAATAATGAAAAAACTATAAAAGCTATCGCTACATTGTTTGACAAATCACTTATTTCTGACCACACCGGACTAATGGTAGAAGAAGAGAATAATAGAAGTAATCCATGGGAACCGATTATTTTAGATAAAACTTGAAATCAGCTTAGACTAAAAGGCTACAGTACGAAAACTATAAAATCCTATCTAGGGCATGTAAGACGATTTATGAATTACTACGATAATGATCCAACAGAATTAAACCAGGAAGAAATTAAAAAGTACTTATTGAATCTACTAGAAAATCAGGAAAGCTCTCATTCATACGTAAATCAGGCGGTCAGCGCTGTGAAATTCTTATATGGTGAAGTGTTAGATAAGAAAGGCATTGTCATAAATATACCAAGACCAAAGAAACAAAAGAAACTGCCGGTAGTTTTAAGCCAAGAGGAAGTTATCAGACTGCTTAATGTGGTAGAGAATATTAAGCATAGAGCAATACTATTCATAGTTTACTCTGCAGGCTTAAGGGTTAGTGAGGTGGTCAGACTGAAAATATCTGATATAGACAGCGATAGAATGCTGGTACGAATCGAACAAGGAAAAGGTAGAAAAGATAGATATACATTACTATCTGAAACGGCACTAGAAGCCTTAAGAATTTATTCAAAATTATATAAACCCGATTATTGGTTGTTTCCAGGTGGGAAAGCTGGTAAGTTCCTAACGGAAAGATCAGTTCAGAAAGTCTTTGAAGCAGCCAGAGATAAAGTAGAAATTAGTAAAGATGCTACAGTTCACTCATTGAGGCATTCGTTTGCGACGCATCTTTTAGAAGGAGGTGTAGATCTGAGATACATACAAGAGTTGCTGGGGCACTCGAGCTCGAAAACTACGGAGATATATACACACGTGACACAGAAAAGCATTCGTAATATTGTGAGCCCATTGGATAGGATAGGTATTGAGGCGAAGGTGAAAAAGGATTAGAGAATAAGATTAATCCATAGTAAGTATTCGCGAAGGATTTCGCAGATACCACGGTTTTCCAAGATGTTTGCGAAATCGAAGTTACGTGAATGCCGTAGTTATACAAAACTAGGTGCAGGAGATGACGCGTTCTGCGTCGGACTGATTTAGTGCAGGCTTAACGGATTACTCATGTAAAGGGGGTTAACTGATCTTGTCAAGTAATCGAGATAAAATATTTATACAATATGGCGATGGTGTAAGAGAGGAATATCGTGCGACTGTTACAAGGTCTTCAAGCTTGGAATTTTACTATACAAAAAAACACTTAGAGGGCTTTATTACGAAAGATAGCAGGGTTTTAGAAATTGGTTGTGCCACAGGACATTATGGGATTTACTATTCTAACAAATGCAAGGAGTATGTTGGCATAGATATAG
>CAYFSR010000037.1:0-17415 GCA_964345785.1 uncultured Eubacteriales bacterium
AAAGGAAATCAGCTGACGCTGTCCTTGAGACAAACTGGATCCCCTCTCATTAACTTCGGTGTAATATCCTTTATCCATATTTCTAATAAATTCATCGGCATACACAATACGAGCTGCAGCTTTCACCTCTGCATCGGTAGCATCAAGCTTCCCATACCTTATATTATCCATAATGGTACCAGAAAAAATAAAGGAATCCTGCATCATGACACCCATCTGGTCTCTCAGCGAATTCATAGTAACCGTATTTATGTCAATTCCATCAACGAGAACCCTTCCCTCAATTGGCTCATAAAAACGGCTAAGCAGGTTGACAATGGTGCTTTTTCCTGCTCCCGTTGGACCTACTAAAGCAATGGTTTCACCTGGTGCAACCTGTATATTTACATTCTTAAGCACTGGCTTTTCCGGTTCATAATGGAAGGATAAATCTTCAAAAGTAACTTCCCCTGTAATTTCAGGCATCTCAATGGCGTCTGAGTGGTCTATGATGTCTGCAGGGGTATCCAGCAATTCAAAAATCCGTTCTGTGGAAGCCATGGCTACTAAAATGGAGTTAATAAAGTTTAGGATATTGTTTACTGGTTGCCAGAATCTATTAACATAGCTAGCAAATGCAACTAGAATACCAACTGTGACGACACCAGTATCCATAAAAGAAATCCCAAACCAATATACTAGTACGGTAGATATAGTTGCTATAATTATAGAGGAAGGCCCCATAAAGTTGTTAACCTTGATTGCAGACATCCAAGATACGCGAATATCCTGGCTAAGCTCATTATATACCCTGTTGGTTTCAGGTTCTCTTGCAAAGGCTTGAGTGACTCTCATTCCTGCAAGACTTTCATGGAGATATCCATTCATATTAGAAGATTTTTTTCGTACATTCTGCCATCTTCTTCGTATTACCTTCTTGAGACTAAAAATTACGATAAACATCAATGGTATGACTGTTAATGTAATCAAGGTCAATGTCACGTTCATGGACAGCATTATAGCAACTACTATAATGATGGTTACACTATCTACCAAAATGTTAATTATACCGTTACTCAAAAGATCACCAAGGGAATTCACGTCATTAATAATACGAACTAAAATCTTCCCCGCTGGTCTGCTGTCATAAAACTGGAAAGAAAGCTTCTGAATATGATTAAACAAATCCTGCCTCATTCGATATAATGCCTTCTGCCCAACCTGAGACATGGTTATTACCCTTTGTCTGCTAAATACCATTATAATTCCATCGATGATAAGTAAGATAAGTGCCAGTATTGCTAAGCCTTTAAAATCTCCCTGGACCATATGATCATCTATGGCAATTTGCAGTATTAAGGGGCTGAGCAAACCTAGGAAGGCCACAACAAACATGAGAATAACAGTAATAACAACCTGCTTTCGATAAGGCTTCAAATAAGCCAGTAAGCGTTTCAGCTGACTCATATTAAAAGGCCTCTCCAAAACCTCATCATCGGTTATTCGTGATCTAAGCACTTAATTCACCTCCGCTTTCTGAGTGCGTTGAATATTGTCTTCATGATTTTCATCTAATAGTGTATTTAATTCTCTGATTTCATTCCAATCCAAGCTTTCCAAATCCTTGTATTGCTGATTTACCATCTCATAGTACAGGCCACCAATATCCATGAGCTCTTGGTGATTCCCCCGCTCTACAATACGTCCGTTCTCCAACATAAGTATTTCATCAGCTTTCCGAACAGAGGAAACTCTGTGAGCAATGATAAAGGTGGTACGATCTTTCTGAACCTTATCCAAGGCCTGCTGAATCGTATGTTCAGTTTCCATGTCCAATGCAGAAGTACAGTCATCCATAATCAAGATGCTGGGGTCCTTAATAATGGCCCTAGCTATGGCAATACGTTGCTTTTGTCCACCAGAGAGATCTGTGCCCCTCTCTCCTACAATGGTATCGTATCCCATAGGCATTTCCATTATGAATTCATGGGCATCTGCTGCCTTTGCAGCTTCTATAACCTCTTCACGGGTTGCATCCGTCTTACCATATAAGATATTACCTTCAATTGTGTCAGAAAATAGAAAGGTTTCTTGCATAACGATGGCAATCTCACTGCGAAGCCTTCTTAGACTCCAATCCTTAATATCAACTCCATCTATAAGAATAGTACCTGATGCTCGGTCATAAAATCTTTCGATCAGATTGATGATAGAGGTTTTCCCTGACCCTGTAGCACCCATGATGGCTATAGTACTGCCTGCAGGAGCGTGAAAGTCCACACCTGATAAAACAGCTTGCTTGCGATATCGAAATTCTACATCTTTAAAGGTAACTTCCCCTCGGAATTCCTCGGGATTATGGGGATTTTCTTTTTCTTTAATGGCTGAACCGGTGTCCAGGATATCAAATACACGCTTTCCAGAAGTAGCGGCCTGGGCTGCCATATTGGTAATCCAACCTAGCATTCGCATGGGCATGATAAGCATCCAGAGATAACCGTTAAAGGCTACTATGGTACCCAAACTTATTTCACCAGTTCCTACCATGCTGCCACCTACCCAGATTAAAACAACAAGGCAAATGCTGGATAAGAAGTCCATGATTGGAAAGTAAGTACCTGATATATGACTGGCTTCAATGTTCAAATCCTGGTTTTTTAAGTTTTCTCTTTCAAACTTTTCAATTTCATAGTCCTCACGAGCAAAAGCCTTAACCACTCGAACCCCGGAAATATTCTCCTGAGCCGCTGTATTTAATGCAGCATGTTGTTCACGGATTTCACTGTATTTAGGACGGATTAATCGGTTGAACTTATAAGCAACAACGGCAATAAGAGGCGTTATAATTAAGGTGACTATGGCCAACTTGGCATTCATGATAAGTAAAATGATGGCAGTACCGAAGAAGTAAATGATGTTTTCGAAGAATATGGGTATACCGGAAGCTAGAAAGACACGAATTCCTTCCAGGTCTCCTGTCATTCGAGACATCAGCTCACCAACTCGGTTGTTGTCATAAAAAGAAAAAGGCAGCTCTTGAAGGTGTGTATACATATCATTCCTAAGATCATATAAGCAATCTTGAGAATAACCTTCAAAGAGATAGCCTCGTATAAACATAGTTACTCCTTTAACAATAGCTGCAACAAGCAACACTGTCAAAAGTATAGGTAGTAAATCACGCTGGTCTCCTTTTATGACGTCGTCTACAATAAGTCTTGAAATGTGAGGTGTAATAAGGTTAATTGCGATGAGTAGAGTATGCATCAGAATTGCGAAGACAAACTTACTTTTATACTTCGCACTATACTGAAATATCCTCTTAAATATATCCAAAATAGTACCCCCCGTTTAATTTTCCTATTTATTTGGATTTTTTGGGTCTATCTCATATTAAAGTACTTTCCTTATAAAAGCAATGTAGTTTTGGCAAGAAAATTCACAAAATTACTTTCATATCCTTCTAATTATTCGAAAACCTAGTTCTCTTTCGTAAAAGCTCTCTTTTACTGTGTTTACAGGTAACCTGCTATACCACGAACAGATACATCCCCGGAAAAAACCTTTCGAAATTCTCCGCCCTTAGTTACTACCACCAATTCAAATTCATCGGTGAGGTCCATTGCTGTGCCTTCAAATGTTTCTGAAGGTCCAGTTACACGAACCGTGCGGCCTAAGGTAATGCACTTCTCCTTATATTCATCTAATATCTCAGAAAAGTCTCCTGTTGATAGATAGCAGTTATCTAGTTCTTCAAACACAGCAAGCAGGTTTGCGAGCAGCTTGCATCGATCTATATGCTCTCCTTTTTCCAACTTCAAAGATGTTGCTGAATCCTTTAATTCATGAGGGAAACCTTCCTTCGGCGTATTGACGTTCATACCGATGCCAACAACTACATAATCAATTAAATCCGGGTCTGCCTGCATCTCTGTTAATATGCCGCATACCTTTTTGGAGTTTATAATGATGTCGTTTGGCCACTTGATGGAGGCCTCTAGCCCGGTTACCCTAGATATTGCTTGAACAACGGCCAAGCCAGCCAGCACAGTCATTCTAGGAGCATAACGTGGAGAAAAGGATGGTCGCAGAATCAAGCTCATCCAAAGGCCCAGCCCCCCTGGGGATTCCCAAGATCGACCCAATCTACCCCTGCCGCTTTTCTGTTCCTCTGCTACTACCAATGTTCCGTGGATTGCACCACCTTGAGCCAGCTCCTTAGCTCTGGTATTGGTAGAGTCGATAGTGTTATGGATCTCCAAGGCTCGTCCAAAGTTGTCCGTCGTTAGATAATGCTGCAACAGGGCTGGTTCCAAGTTATCCGGCAGGCTTGTAAGCCGGGATCCTTTATTGGACACCGACTGCATCTCAAAGCCCGCTTCCTTTAGCTGTCCCATGGTCTTCCATACAGCAGTCCGGCTGACACCTAGCTTTCGACTGATGTCTTCGCCAGACACAAAGCTGTCCTGGTTTTCCAGTAAGATTGTTAGAATGCGATCTCTCATTTTACTTTTCTACCATCTTCCCCTGGGTATAGGTTGACTGTACAAAAAACTCTTCATTTAGAATGTTGATGTCTGCATCATGACCAACAGCCAGCTTACCTTTATAATGATCTGCGCCTACTTCTCTGGCAGGTGTTTCTGTTAGCATGGGAATAACCTCCTCTGAAGCCACGCCGATTTTAATCATATTTCGAAGGGCTGCGTCTTGGCTTAAGGTGCTTCCTGCCAAGGTTCCATCCGCTTGACGCGCTTCCCCGTTCTTAACTATAACAGGCAACCCACCAAGTTCATACTCTCCATCCTCTAGACCCGTGGCTGACATGGCATCGGTGATTAGAACTGTTCTATGAGGTCCTTTTACCTTTACTGCTAAGCGCAGGGCTGCTGGATGAATATGCACCAAATCAGCTATTAGCTCGATAGTGGTAGAATCTTTGTCGAGAACAGCTCCAACAGCACCAGGTTCACGGTGATTAAGTGGAGTCATGGCGTTATAAAAGTGACATACATGATTCATGCCTGCCTCGATTCCCATGCAACACTGCTGATAGGTACACTTCGTATGGCCTAAAGAAGCTGTAACCCTTCTTTCCTTAAGGTATGGTACTAGTTCCAAAGCTCCTTCTTGTTCAGGCGCAATGGTAATCAGGCGAACAATGTCCGGTATACCATCTGTAATAGCTTTATAGTTATCGATAGTTGGAAGAATTATATGCTCTTCTGCATGAGCACCTTTGGCAAGTGGGCTTAAAAAAGGCCCCTCCAAGTGAACACCCAAGATTTGTGCTCCCCTGTGGTCAGAATCCATATACTTCCCGACGGTATGAAGGCTGTCCCTAATTTCATTTATGCCAACAGTCATTGTAGTAGCCAGCCAGGAGGTGGTTCCGTTACCAGCCAGATAATTGGAGATGTTTTGCAGCGACTCCTCTTTTGCATCCATAACGTCTGAACCATTAGATCCATGAATATGAATATCGACAAAACCAGGGGTTATATACGCACCTTTAACATCAACAATTTGAGCTTCCGTATAGCTGCCTTGAGGTTTGATATCAACAATTTTATTTTGATCTACTAGAATATCCAGGCCTGTTTTCCAACTTCCATCAATATAGGCCTTACCATTTGTGAATAATAACATGTAAACGCTCCTTTCAATTAGGGAGCTTCCCTGCTCCCATATACAATTACCCTAAAAACCTGCTAAACTAACAAAAAAGCCTGCTCCATAAACAGGAGGAGGCTTTTTGAAAGTTCAAACTTTTATCACTCTTCAGCTTCTTTCTTAGACTGTTCGATGATCTTGGCACTTATGTTACCAGGAACCTCTTCATAGCGGACGAAGCTGAGCTTAAAGCTGCCTCGTGCCTGGGTCATGGAGCGTAGGTCTGTAGCATACTTAACCATTTCAGCCTGAGGTACTTCTGCAACTACTTCTTGCTGACCATTGCCCAAGGGATTCATTCCAAGGATTCTGCCTCTGCGTTTGTTCAAGTCGCCGATAATGTCACCCATGTAATCATCGGGAACTAAAACTTCAGCTTTCATGATGGGTTCTAACAAAATTGGATTAGCCTGTTCCAGCTTCTTAAATGCTAGGGATGCGGCTATCTTGAAGGCCATCTCAGAGGAGTCTACGCTATGGTAGGAACCATCATATAGGGTAGCACGAATGCCAACCATGGGATAACCAGCCAAAACACCATTTGGCAGAGCTTCACGAAGACCTTTGTCAACGGCTGGGATATACTGTCTGGGAACTACACCGCCAACAACCTTGTCTACAAATTCGTATTCTTCCTCGGAATCTATGATAGGCTCGAAATCTATCCAAACATGGCCAAACTGTCCGTGACCTCCACTCTGTTTCTTATGTCTGCCTTCTGCTTTAACAGGCTTGCGGATTGATTCTTTATAAGCAATCTTCGGCTCTTTATAAGCAGCAGCAGCACTAAATTTATTTTGGAGTCTCTTTGCGATAATCTCCAGGTGCATTTCTCCGGCTCCGGAAATTAACATTTCGCCAGTCACTGGTTCTTTATCTACGGTGAAAGTAGGATCTTCTTCTGCTAGACGGTATAGACCGGCAAAGACCTTGTCTTCCTCTCCTTCTTTCTCGGACTCTACAGCTAGAGAAATGGAAGGTTCCGGGAAATTAATTTCTTCATATATAACAGGATTTGACTGATCGCATAGGGTATCGCCTGTCATTGTGGACTGCAGCTTAGCTACTGCAGCAATATCACCTGTGACAACCTTGTCGATACTAATTTGTTTCTTACCCCTGAGGATGTACAGATTGTTTACTTTTTCAGATTTATCTTTATTGGGATTAAATACGTTTCCACCTGTGGTAAGCTCACCAGAGAGAACCTTAAATAGGGAAAGCTTTCCTACAAAGGGGTCTACTACTGTTTTGAATACCAAAGCTGAGAAAGGTTCGGAAGCAGAATATGTTCTTTCTACTGGCTCGTCGTTCTGTGGATTCTTACCGGTAACGCTTCCACCTTCACCAGGAGCAGGCATATAAGCAGTAACAATATCCATTAGTGAAGTTATACCCTGGTTGTTAACAGCGGATCCACAAGCTACAGGTACGATATCTCCATTAGCAACTCCCTTACGAAGAGATTTTTGAATTTCATCTTCGCTTAGCTCTTCACCTTCGAAGTATTTTTCCATGAGCTCTTCACTGGTTTCAGCAGCTGCTTCAATCAACGTGGTGCGAATGGGTTCTACTTCATCCTCCATGCCTGCTGGTACAGGTATTTCCACCAAATCCTTACCCTGGAACTTATAAGCCTTCATAGCGATGACATCTACATAACCTGTAAATTGACCGCCTTCCATAATAGGTACCTGGAAGGGTGCAATGGCTGTGCCATACAGTTCGGTTAATTGGTTGATTATCTTGGTGTAATTGGCATTTTCACGATCCATCTGATTGATAAGAATGATTTTTGGTATTCCATATTCCTTACAATAGTCCCATGCTTTTTTTTTTTTTTTTCTGATATCTGAAACGGCGCCTACTACAATACAAGCACTATCTACTACTCGGAGCGTACTAACCATTTCGCCAACAAAATCAAAATAGCCAGGTACATCGATAACATTTAGCTTATGTTGTTTCCATTCCAGCGGTGCAATAGCTGAACTGATGGAAATATGCCTTTTTAATTCTTCTGGATCATAATCAGTGGTGGTTGTTCCATCTTCAACCTTGCCAATACGGTCGATTGCCTTGGCATTAAACAACATGGCTTCTGTTAGGGTTGTCTTTCCCTCGCCTCCATGGCCAATGATGCCTAAATTTCTAATCTTGTCGGTTGTATAGTTTTTCATCAACGTTCCCCCATTCAATTATATTCAGTCAGATTAATGGTAAACCAGTAATCTTCTAAATTTGCGCATATAGGCTACTATGTACATTTCGATATAGATTCTGATTTTCCTTCTTTATTGTACCATATTTCACAAGGAATTGGTAAAGAGATTAAGAATATTTTACGTTAATGCTTAGTAAATTATTCAAATGCATGAGAAATTTACATATTTGTGTTGAATTATTCGACCTTTAAATATATCATTAAAGAAAAAGCGATGGAGGTTATGGAATGGATTTACGATGGAGTCTGGATGAGCTTTATACTTCCTTTGAATCTGAAGAATACAATAAAGACATGGAGAAAGCCAGTGAGTTGATTGAGGAAGTAAAGAAATGGTCTGCATCCAACCTGAGATCAAAGGATAATGCAGCTGACAAAATTGAATATTACATAAACACAGATATTAAGTTGAACAAGCTTTTTACTACGCTTATGTCTTTTGCATTCCTTACAGTAAGTGTGGATGCAAGAAACGAAAAAGCACTGGCTGTCTTGGATAAGTTAAACAAGATGATAACTGAGTTAACAGAGCCATCAGTTAAGTTTGAAAAGTGGTTGTCTTCCCTAGACAATCTGCAGGAACTGATCACAACATCGAAATTGTTAAAGGAACATTCCTTCTATCTGTGGGAGATTGTTGAAAGTTCAAAGTATGTTTTGAGCGAGGACAAAGAAGTAATTATTGCGAAGATGGTAGACAGCGGCTCACGTGCCTGGTCAAATCTTCAGAACAAAATCGTTTCTACTCTCTTGGTAGACATCGAGCAAGATGGAGAAGCAAAACAACTCCCGCTGCCCGTGGTTCGAAATTTAGCATATGAAGCTGATCAAAATGTGAGAAAAACTGCATATGAAGCTGAATTGGCATCTTATAAGAAGATTGAAGAGAGCTCCGCAGCCTGCTTGAACGGAATCAAGGGTGAAGTTATTACTGTAGGTGAGCTGAGAGGATATGATTCTCCACTGGATGAATCCATTATTAAATCCAAAATAGATCGGGAAACTTTGGATGCCATGCTTGCAGCAATGAAAGAATACCTGCCAGATTTCCAGAGATACTTAAAACGAAAAGGCGAATTACTTGGACACAAGAATGGCCTTCCCTTCTATGATTTATTTGCACCTGTTGGTGAAATGAACATGAAGTTTACCTATGAAGAAGCTCGTACATATATAGTAAATGCTCTGCGCACCTTTAGCGACAGCTTTGCTGATTTTGCTGATAATGCCTTTGCGAAAAGATGGATTGACGCCGAGCCTAGAGACGGTAAACGTGGCGGAGCTTTTTGCTCAAACTTGCATCCAATTGGTGAAAGCAGAGTTATGGCTAATTTTACTGGCGTTTTTAGTGATGTTACTACCCTGGCTCATGAGCTTGGTCATGCCTATCATGGTCATATGTTGAAGGATGAATCCATTTTAAACAGTGATTACCCCATGCCAATCGCTGAAACTGCTTCCATATTTGCGGAGACTATTATCATGAATGCTGCCTTGAGCGAAGCTACAGACGAACAGGCAATTGGGATTTTAGAGACAAGCATTTCCGATGCCACACAGGTAATTGTAGATATTTTAAGCCGTTTTATCTTTGAAAGCGAGATATTCGAGCAAAGGAAAGATCATGCTCTTTCAGTTAACGAATTTAAAGAGATCATGATTAATGCTCAAAAAGAAGCTTATGGTGATGGACTGGATTCTGACTTCCTGCATCCCTACATGTGGATTAACAAATCCCATTATTATTCTGCAGGTCGTAGCTTCTACAACTACCCCTATGCATTCGGTCTATTATTTGGCAAAGGTGTATATGCCGAGTACTTAAAAAGAGGAGAAGATTTCATACCTGAGTACGATAAGCTGTTAAATGCAACCGGCAAGAATAAAATAGCCGATGTTGCCAAGATGGTTGATATTGATATTCGCTCCATTGACTTCTGGAGATCTTCACTCGAGTTGATAAAACAGGATATTGATAAGTTTATTGAGATTAGTGGGCATTTAGTGTCCTAAGGTAGACTAGCAGGAAGCAGGGGGACGGTTCTCGTGCTTCCACAGCTAGTCCACTGAAATAATAAATTTATTATTTTCTAGCTGTAGAATAGTAACTACAATACTCCTGACGCTAAAATCCTTCACTTCGTTCAGGATGACAAACTGGAAGCCGTCATTCAGAGCGTAGCGAAGAATCTTGATACTAATATATAGGTGGTGAAATCATGAAATCAATACCAGTACAGTTAGAAAAGCGATCCTACTCCATTTTTCTAGATGACAATTGGGAAAGCCTGTTTCAAGAAGGCTTATCAAGTATATATACAAAGGATGGGGCCGGTAAAAAGCTGCTTCTTATCACAGATGAGAATGTTGCTAATTGGTACCAACAACCTGTAGAAGATCAATTTCGGGATTTAGGATTTATCGTAACTACTGCGATAATTAAGCCGGGTGAATCTGCAAAAACTTTGGGTGAAGCAGAAAAGCTTTACGATATAGCGCTGAAAGCGAATCTGGACCGTAAATCCCTAGTAATAGCGCTAGGCGGTGGAGTAATTGGTGATTTAGCCGGTTTTGTGGCTGCTACCTATATGCGAGGAATTCCCTTTGTTCAAATTCCTACTTCCCTACTGGCACAGGTAGACAGCAGTGTTGGTGGTAAGGTGGCTGTAAACCATCCAAAGGCTAAGAATGTCATAGGTGCATTTTACCAACCACAAACTGTACTTATGAATGTTTCAAGCTTAAAGACATTGCCAAAAAGAGAGCTATCTACGGGTTTGGCTGAGGTAATCAAGTATGGAGTCATATATGATGATAGCTTTCTCAGCTGGTTGGAGACCCATATGACTGATATGATGTCACAAGACCTGTCCTTATTATCAAATGCTATTCAACGGTCCTGTGAAATCAAAGCAGATGTTGTTTCCCTAGACGAGACGGAGCAAGGTTTAAGAGCGATTTTGAATTTTGGTCACACCGTAGGGCATGCTATAGAATCCTCAGCTGGATATGGTTCCTATACCCATGGTGAAGCTGTTTCAATAGGGATGGCAGTGGAAACACGCATTGCTCATCTAATGGGCATGGTCCCTGCGGCGTATGTTGAGCGCTTGGAAGCAGTGTTGACTGCAGCCGAGCTCCCTATTAATCTGCCGGATATAGATCGTAATGTTCTTCTTGGATGGATGCGGCATGACAAAAAGAACATCGATGACAAAATCGGTTTTGTCTTGCCTGTCGGACCCGGGCGTGTAGATGTGTTTCATAATGTAGAAACGAATATAGTATTGGAAGCCCTGGCCTTAACGCGAGCTTAAGGCTGGTATTTGTAGAATGGTAGTAAAAAATCTTTGATAGACAAAGATTAAAGTAATAGATAATTATTTGGAGGAATGTAGCATGGTCATAGTAATGAAGCCCCAAGCAACGCAAGAAGATATTTTAGGCGTAGAAAAACTATTAGAAAGCCTAAATCTAGGCGTTCACATTTCGGAAGGTTCCGAGCGAACCATTATAGGTGTTATAGGCGATAAACGTCAATTAGCTGAAACACCATTAGAGCGTATGCCCGGTGTTCAAAGAATAGTTCATATAGTAGAACCTTACAAGCTGGCAGGACGTGGTTTTCATCCCAAGAATACGACAATTCAAGTTGGTAATGAAATTATTGGTGGAAATAAGATTCTAGTAATGGCAGGGCCCTGCGCTGTAGAAAGCGAAGAGCAGTTGATGTCTACTGCCCGATTCTTAAAGACTCAAGGAGCCACCTTTTTGCGTGGAGGCGCGTTCAAGCCCCGTTCTTCTCCCTATTCATTTCAAGGTCTCGAAGAAGATGGTTTGAAAATTCTAGCTGAAGCTAGAGCCGAAACAGGTCTTCTTATAATATCAGAAGCTGTATCTACCCGTTCTTTGGAGTTAGCTGCTAAATATGTAGACATTATTCAAATCGGAGCAAGAAACATGCAAAACTTCTCCCTATTACAAGAGGTTGGCAGGTTGAAGCTTCCTGTTATGCTAAAACGTGGTCTGTCTGCTACCATAGAAGAATGGCTAAACGCTGCAGAATATATTATGAGTGAAGGTAACTATAATATCATCTTGTGTGAGCGAGGGATTCGGACCTTCGAAACATATACACGAAACACTTTGGATGTGAGTGCAATCCCTGTAGCTAAAGAGCTTAGTCATTTGCCAGTTTTTGCTGACCCAAGCCATGGTACTGGTAGGTGGGAACTAGTTACTCCTATGAGTCGAGCGGCCATTGCTGCAGGTGCTGACGGTATTACCGTGGAAGTTCACCCCAATCCAAAAGAAGCCTTGTCGGATGGGCCTCAGTCACTAACCTTTGACAATTTCACTGAGTTAATGGAGGATATTCGTAGAATCGCTGGCATTTTGGGGCGGGAGATGTAAGCTATGGGAAGAAAAAGTATTGCCATAATTGGCTTAGGCCTCATAGGCGGTTCGTTGGCTAAGGCACTTCGTCGAACCAATCACAACTTCTATATCTTTGGCATAGACAGTGATGAAAAGAACAGGCAACTGGCACAAGAAGACGGCACCGTGGATTTAGTTACGACCGATTTAGAGAAAGTTGCAAAGAATGCCCACGTGATATTTTTGTGTATGCCCATTTCCGGTATACCTGAAATGCTTCGGAAGCTTACCCCCCTCGTTCAGACTGGAACTATATTAACAGATGTGGGCAGTATTAAATCCGGTATTATGAAAGAAGCCAATGAAATTCTCCCTAAGGAAGTCCATTTTATTGGTGGTCATCCTATGGCCGGCAGAGAGCGGTCTGGCTATGCAGCTAGTATTGCTCATTTATTTGAAAATGCTTACTATGTCCTTACACCTAGAGAAGGCACTCCTCCATCTGCAGTTAAGGATTTAGAACTTATTATTGCATCCACAGGTGCCTTACCCCTCGTATTAGATCCATTGATCCATGATATACGAGTCGGTGCTGTAAGCCACCTGCCACATGTAATCGCAGCTACTCTTGTTAATACCGTTGAAGAGTGGGATGGTCCTGATAGATCAGGACAAAAATTAGCAGCAGGAGGATTTAAAGATATCACTCGAATCGCCTCCTCCCAACCAGAAATGTGGCGAGATATCTCTCTGTCCAATAAAGAGCAGCTGTTACCTATGATAAACGATTTTATAAACAAACTGAATCGATTTAAACAAGAACTTGAGGGCAACAATGTAACGGAAATAGAGAGCTTCTATAGAGAAGCAAAGGATTACCGAGATCAAATTCCTTCCTCAGATAGTCTCTATCTTTTACCCTATTATAAAGTATATGTAGATATAGAAGATCGGCCTGGCAGCATCGGTGAAGTTGCCAGCTTCTTAGGCGACAAGAATGTAAATATTAAAAACATGCAAATTATCAATAGTCGAGAAGATGAGCCTGGGTGCCTGGTTGTGTCCGTAGAAGACAGGTCTGCACAGGAAAAGGCAGTATCCCTGCTAAATCAATCAGGTTTTTACGCCAATACACGATAATTTTAAAGGAGTACCAAATCTATGCAGATTACCATTACACCAGTTAAACGATTGGTTGGAGAAGTAAGAATTCCAGGAGATAAGTCGATCTCTCATCGGGGAGTAATGCTAGGCTCTTTAGCCAAAGGCACTACCCGACTATCTCACTTTCTTATGAGTGAGGATTGCTTAAACACCATCAAAGCATTTCAATCAATGGGTATTCACATTGAAATAATTAGGGACGGTTCTAAACTATCTGAAAAGTCTGTGAATGGCGGCGTAGGTGGGGACAGTTCTCAAATATCGGTACTAATCCACGGAAAAGGCCTTCACGGCTTAAAGAAACCAGCTCATACTATTGATGCTGGTAACTCTGGAACAACTGCAAGACTACTAGCAGGTATTTTGGCAGGCCAGCCCTTTGAGACTATACTGGATGGAGATCCTTCCTTGCGAAAACGTCCCATGAACCGAATTATAACTCCTTTAAGCCAAATGGGAGCGAATATTCAGCCTGTCAACGATAATGGTGGAAGCGAATTTAATCAGGGGAATACTTTACCCCTTTCAATATCAGGAGGGAACTTAAAAGGCATAGAATATACTTTACCCGTTGCCAGTGCTCAGGTAAAATCTGCTATCATATTTGCTTCCTTAACTGCCGATTCCCCCACCATAATAAATCAGCCCGCTCTTTCCAGAGATCATACGGAGATTATGCTAACACACTTTGGCGGACGAGTTGAAACTGACCAACTAACTCTCACCTCCTACCCTATATCAGAGCTATACGGTAAGGAGTTACGGATTCCTGGCGATATCTCCTCCGCTGCTTTTATTATAACAGCTGCGCTCCTTGTTCCAGGCTCACGTATTCTTATGAAGAATGTGGGCATAAATCCAACAAGAACTGGAATCTTAGAAGTGTTCCAACAGATGGGCGCAGACATTGTCCTGGAAAATCAGAATAACTCACAAGGAGAGCCAACAGCTAACATTCTTGCGAGCTATTCCAATCTAAGAGGAACAGAAATAAGCGGAAGTATTATTCCCCGACTTATTGATGAAATTCCCATTATCGCACTGGCTGCTACACAAGCTCATGGCACAACAATTATTCGTGATGCAGCTGAATTAAAGGTAAAGGAATCCAACCGAATTGATATAGTTGTCCGTACTCTGCGGGATTTTGGAGCAGAAATTGAAGCTACAGAGGATGGCATGATAATAGAAGGCCCAACTCCTTTGACAGGTTGTACAGTCACAAGCGAAATGGATCATCGTATCGCTATGATGGCAGCAATTGCAGGCCTAATCGCACAAGGAAGGACAATTCTCACCGACGGACAGTGGGTGGACGTGTCCTTCCCTGGATTTTTTCACTTGTTAGAAAGGCTAACATGACTAGAATAATTTCGAAGCCAGTACCACTACTAAAATTATGACAACCACCAGGGCGGCGACCCACTTCAAACTGGCTTTTCGGAAGAAGAATATTTTCAATCACAACACCCCCTTACATAAATCGTATGCTAGGGGGTGTTCATTTAGACAGGTTTATAAAAAAAGGGACAGGGTCACTCAACTATCTCTCAATAAAGGCACTTACAGTTTCCTTCAGCCCATCGCTGAACTCCTCGAGATCTTCAAAGCTAATCGCACCCTCTCTTATAAGGGAAATAATGTTATAAATAAGATTCGATCGACTCATTTCTAATTGAACGCCAGCCTTCTTTTTATCTTCCTTTAATCTCCTGTCCAGCCTCCAAAACTTTTCTGATGGATTAGCATCTTCACTTAGTAAGCCTATGTACTCCTTATTGAGTCTATCCATATATGATTCCTGCCAAACAGCAATATTTTTTCTGAAAAGCGTCCAGTCCTTTTTTGTAAATCTATTCTCTTGCAAAACTTCAAGCCTCCTTCAAAGTTTCTTGTTGAATATTTATCAAACTTATTAGATAATAATTATTAAGAGATACGAAAATATGGCTCTATCCAGCTCAAATATGAACCTATGTCAAAGACATGGCCTATTTCGTCTTCACGCTCAAGAATGTAAGATTCGAGGAGCCTCCAGGTTGCCTTCGTGCGCTTATCATTATGCAGAACCTTACTTTCCCAGGTTAGCACAAGTAAGTTTACCATATTAACGAATATGCTGAGATACTTCCATGAAGCATAATAAATGCTGTCATTATCTAGCAGATTCTTTTCTATTATTTCTACAAAGTCCTCTACATGGCTAATCAGCTCATTAAAGTCCTTAGCACTCTTCTTCTGCATGGCGTTCTTCTCATACGCGGAATTAGTCCAGGAGAATTCTTGATATTCTGAATCTGGATCTTCAGGATCGAGCCCATATAATTCTGTGAGCTTCTTGAAAAACTCTATACACTTTTGACCGTCTTCTCCAAAGGCTGCATCAAAATACTCTTTTGCAATGGTGTCGAATGGTATGCTGTCATTCCACAAAGTTTTTCCCATAACATGCATACCAAGTCCATTAGGTAGAAAGCATTTGACTACTTGGCAGCTGACATATCCATTAATACCCAACTTCTTAAAGCTTGTAATATCATCATAGAGAACTTTGGCGATTTTAAACTGGCCTGGATCACTATAGTGACCTCTCCAATAATGATACTCAAAGAAGAAATTATCGTCATTGAAATAGTCCTGCCAGCTCTTCACAAAAGCTGCATTCTCGCTCATAGATACGGGATACTTATTATTATTTCTCTTAAATTCCCGCAATTCCGGCAGAGTGGTTACATCCTTAAAGCTCTTATCATAGGTTCTATAGAAAGGTGCATGGGTTAATATAAACCTTTCTTTGTTATGTAGCGTTTCAGTTTCTGGTTTCCATATTAGATCAATATAGGAAAGGAAAACTATTCTTGTATCAATTTCGCTTTCCGTTAACTTCTCGTCTAGCCCATTTAATAGCTTTATATATTGGTCAGAAGGCAATATATCAATACATCCATCACATTCGCAATGATTGTTTATACCGTCTGCAAGCCAGACATGAAGAAGATCTATTTCAGGCGATTCTTTTAACAGCTCTACAATATAATCAGTAATTAAATCCCTGGTTTTTGGATTTGAATAGCATAGATTGGTATCGCTAAAATTACCCCTTATCCCTCGTTTCCCATCTATCATAGCTACATATTGTTTGGTATCTTCATGAAGTTCGCCTTTATAGTCAGATTTCAACCCGAAAGGTGAGCTGGTAAAGCCATGCCCCGCTGTATGATATAACAAGCCAAGTTTCTTTATTTCTGAAATCGCTTCTTCATAATATTCTTTTGACATGTCATATGAATAGAGCTTGGTTCTTGAACCGTCTTGATTGATACTGCTGTAAAAACGCTCTTTCCACGGATTAATCCCTTCGAAAAAGATGGAATTGAAGCCTAATTTAGGTGCCCACCTAATAAGATTTAGGACGTCTTCACGATTCTTTGGTCCACCAAAATCAATTCCCCGATGGCGATAGGAAGGCTTCTCATGAATTTGGATGTTTATTTCCTCCAACGGTTTTTCCAGAACGTTCTCTCCGCCTTCACCTGGCCTCACCCAAGCACATCCAGCTTCTGTTAGCATTCGATAAACTGCAAGCAATACACTGCGGGGATTGATTCCAGCTATAATACCTTGCCCATTAATAATGTCTATGTATACTTCATCATCTAGAAAGGGATATTCTACTCCTAATGACTGAACATTAAGCTTATCAAATAGCCCTATTCGTATACCTTCTTCTCCATTCGCATTCATTGCTTTCCCGTTTTTAATGGGTTCAAAATCACAGTTGCTCATCTTTCCTAAGTACTTTGACAGTTCTTGGGCTGCATATATGATAGTTTGATTGTCTGAATCGTAGTAAACATGTTTGATTTTAACGTTACTCAAAGACTTTCATCCCCTTCCAAATTGCAAATATAGAATTGATTCCATGCTCCTAAAAACCTTGACTTGTGTTTCTATGATAACAATACTATGTCATGACTGAAATGGTCAAGCACTAAAAC
>CAYFSR010000038.1:0-17316 GCA_964345785.1 uncultured Eubacteriales bacterium
GCTATCTCTTTTAAATATTCCTATTAATTATATATTCTGAAAATTTGAATTAAATGAAAAAACGCTTAAAAGTCCACCGGAGAAATCAGGTACTTTATGTAAATTGCATTGGTAATGGTTACAATGGTTAAGCACTTAGCTCTTTGTTTCGGTTATCCAGAGGTGGAGATGGATGTGCTACATGTATATGTTACATGTCATTATTAAGATTTTGTTCAGGTCTCCACGTATGTAGGTGTATGTGCTATACGCCATTATGATTTCATATCAGCAATCTTCGTAAGTATGTATATATTTGCAAATCACTGTTGGTGATACACGTACTAGACCATATGACAATAGTGGACGATGAGTTTTATTCTTATTAGAATGGCCTTAATCGGGTAAATGCTTAGCTCACTGGTTTAGTATGATTATGAATGGGTAAAATAGAAAGGAATAGGAAAGCTATATTGCTATTCTTGCTATTCTGTGCATAAAGCGTTAATATAGATATTAAATTTATAAAGCTAAAAATTTTGAATAATCACAGGAAGTGAAAATAAATGTCAGACTCTACTCCAAAGAGAATGGATAAAAATAATAAAAGCAAAAAAGCAAAAGGGAAAAAGAAAGGCGGTTCTATCTGGAAGAAAATTATAGCGGCCATCGCTATTCTTGGTGCACTGATGGTTATAGCTGTTGGGGTCTATATGTTCACAATATTGGAATCCCTGGAAGAACTGGATCCAGATAGTATCGTTAATTATAATCAAACATCCCTGGTCTATGATAACCAGGATAATTTGATTTCCAGTATCCATGGAATTGAAAATAGGATTTACGTGCCATTGAGCCAGATTCCAAAACATGTACAAGATGCGTTCATTGCTGTGGAGGACGTGCGTTTTCGAACCCACCCAGGCTTTGATATACGAAGGATATTTGGTTCTTTGCTTCAAAATATTAAAGCAAAAGATATCGTAGCTGGAGCAAGTACCATTACTCAGCAGTTAGCTCGAAACATATATTTTACACAAGAACAAAAGGTAGACAGAAAGGTAAAAGAGATTATTATTGCGTGGCAACTGGAGCAGAAGTATTCCAAGGATCAAATATTGGAGATGTATCTTAACGTTATTTATTTTGCAGAAGGGGCTTACGGTATTGAAGCTGCATCCAAAACCTATTTTGGAAAAACCGTAAGTGAATTGACCGTTGCCGAAGGTGCCTTATTAGTCGGTGTTATCAATAACCCCCATCGAAATTCTCCTTTTATTAATGAAAAACGTTCTTTGGAGAAGAAGGATCAGACCATAGATATCATGGTAAGTAACGGCTTCCTAAGCGCTCAAGAAGGCGAAGAAGCCAAGAATGAGAAGATCACATTTGCCGAGAACATAAAACCAGCTTATATCCATGGTTATTTTATGGATATGGTGTTAGAAGAAGCAGCCTCCCTGCTTAATGTTGGGCTTGATGACCTCTATACAGGTGGATATAGAATTTATACCACCATGGACAAAGAGTTACAGGAATATGTAGAGCAATTATATGCCCAGGAAGACCTCTTCCCTAAGAGTCCAGTTTCCGGTGAAACCAGTGAATCTGCATTAGTTGTCATGGATACAGATACTGGAGAATTGGTAGCGGTTATGGGTGGAAGGTCTTATCCTGAAGGCCAAAGATCTGTGTTGAATAGAATTGAAGCTAGGCGTTTACCAGGATCTGTTTTTAAACCTCTCGTTGCATATACTCCTGCTGTAGAGATGTTTGATTATACCCCTGTCACCTTTATTGATGATTCACCTCTTACAATTAACAATGTAAATTTCCGTAATGCGGATGGGGTTTTTCATGGCATTGTTACCATGCGTGAAGCCTTATCAAGATCATTTAACATACCCGCAGTGAAAACACTACAGGAAATTGGTATAAGTACAGGAATTTCCTTTGCTGAAAAATTGGGTATCCCGTTCACTGATGATGATCGCTACAGAGCTGATCTGGTACTTGGCGGAATGGAGCAAGGAACGACACCATTAGAAATAGCCCGTGCCTTTGCCAGCTTGGGCGATCGAGGCAGCTATAAAGAAGAGACTACTATCCGGCGTATTGATGACTCTCATGGTAAAACAGTATACCAGAACCGTATATCAAAGGAGCAGGTATTCTCTGAAGAAACTGCTTTTATAATAAATGATATACTTCAAACAGCTGGAGATACAGGCACGGCAAAAAAATTAAGCGGACTAAAGTTAGCAGCCAAAACCGGAACTGTACAGCTGCCTGATTTACCAGAGTATGCTAAAATTAAAGGCACTAATGATAACTGGGTTGTTGCATATAACCCAGAGTATACTGCTGTTGTTTGGATGGGTTTTGATAAACGGTCTACAGAAAACTACCTTCCACCTGGTGCATCTGGGGCTAGCTATACTACAACAATAGCCAAAGAGTTATTTGAACACATATATGAGGGGAAGGAATTACCTGATTTTCAAAAACCAGTTGGAGTATCAGAAGTGAAGCTGGATAAAAAGGCACTTGATGAACAAAAGCGAGTGCTGCTTGCTTCTGCCTTAACACCAGATGAATATGTTATTAAAGAATATTTCAAGAGAGGTTCTGAACCTACAGAGCAATCAGATTATTGGGTAGTTCCCAGTGCCCCTTATAATTTTAGTGTAATACTAAATGAGAACGAAAACCCCGTTGTATCATTTGTTCCACGGGAAAGCTTTGCTGTCTATAATATTATTAGAACCACTAGTGAAGGCGGCCAGGCAAGTCTTGTGAACCAGATAAAAACTGGAGCTTTGGATCCTGTACAATGGACGGATACTCGAGTCTCGCCAGGCGAAACGTATGGTTACTATGTCATACCTGTACATCCTGAAATGAAGCTAGGTGGAGAAGCCGTTCAAGGCCCGCAAACCGAAGTTATATACATCGAAATTCCTGCTAAGCCGTTGCCAGGGCAGGATATATGGGATAATATTTGGGATTGGCTGAATCCACGTAACAGGCAAGATGATGACAATGATAATGACGATATTAATAATGATAATAATGCTGGCAATAATGATGATGTGAATACAGAATCTCCTGAAGATCCCGAAGGGGGCCCTCAGGAAGACTCATCAGAGGAGACAGCCCCTCCGGCTGCATAATTATGTTTAGTCTAATTCGGCTAGCTTTGCTTCTATGGTTTCGCGACTAATTGTACTTAGTTTCGTTATATTACAGTCAAGTGCCTTTTCATAATATTTTCGAGCTTCTTCGGTCTCTCGCCGCTCTTGGTGTATAACTCCAACATGGTAAAGAGCATCTAGCAAATCATTCTTTTCCTCTAAAGCTTTCTTGAAATATGTGAAGGCCTTATCTTTGTCTCCCATGCGATAATAGGTTTGTCCTAGATTGTCTAGTATAACTGCATCTGTATCGTCATACTCCAAGGCTTCCAGATTGAATTTCAAGGCTTCTTCATTATTGCCTTTTTCAACAAGGAAATACCCTAGTGTTTCGTAGGTCCTGGAATTCTTTAACTTTTCATGCATTTCTGTAATCCTATCGATAGCAGCATCCAAGTCTCCTGTTTTCCAATAAGCCATTGATAGATTGATCTTGGCATTTGTTTTTATTTTGTCCTTGTGAGGAAAGAAAATTAGAATTTTGTTAAATAATTTAATTGCCTTCTCGAATTCTCCTTCTCGCATGAGCAATACCCCATATGCCATTTGAATGTTAGGACTGCTTACATCATTTTTTTCAGCCTTTTCATACCATTTTAAGGCATTATCATATTTTCCTCTTGAATGATTGTAGTACCCTGCGAACCCAAAAATATTACCGATTAACCCCATTGTTTATTACTCCTCTCCAATTTTCTTATTAAACGTCTTCTTCTTTTAAGTAGATCCTCTAGTAAATTCGAAGAAGCCCTTCGCATCTTTGCTATTTGAATTGCCTTGTCTGTACAATCTAACGCATTCTCAAAATCCTTACTTTTATGTTCAAGATATTTTGCCATCTCTATGAAGGGAAACAGCAACATACTTCCTTGCTCATCTGCTAAGTCAAGCCATAAATCCATGGCTTCTCCGGGACCCACATGCCTTTTCTTCATGTAGGCAATCCTTTTCATCGCTTCTATTTTAAGAGATCGATTCGGAGCAAGGCGTATACATGCCTCATAACACTCAGCCGCTTCCGTTATCCTATCATTTCTCTCTAATTCCTTAGCTATTCCTAATAATTCAGAAGCGTCCCCAATACCGATGGGGTCTAAGCACAGTTTGCTTATTTGCAATAACAATGCAGCCATGGCTACGATGTCCCATTCGTTATGCTTGATGATACGCTCCATTTCATCAGTTTCCCGAGTGTCCAAATAATCAAGATAAGCTTTAGGTATCATAGAACCTGGGATGTCGTCTTGACGAACACTATCGAGGATATTTTCCTCTATGGACGATAGTGAACAGCTTTTCAAACAACTGCCCCAAATTCGTCTGGAAATATGCAATAGATCTAAATGTGCGCTTTCCCAATATAGGGGCTTTAGCCTGGAATATATAAAACGACTCTCCATCAGAGGCCAGTCAAAGGATTTTCCATTAAAGGTGACTAGCACCTTGTAGTTTTCCAATCTATCCAGGACAGATTGAAGCATTGGATACTCTTCATCAAAATCCCTCATGAGGTATTGTTCTACTACCAGACCTTCTTCTGTGATGTAACCTAGTCCTATTAAAAAGGCGTAGGTTCCTGAACCTCCAGATAAGCCTGTTGTCTCAGTATCAAGAAATACAATGTCCTTAGGGGTAAAGTCTCGATCCAGCCGAGTCCACCATTGAGAATTTGAGAAGTTCCAGGTGAATAGCTCAGAAAGGAATGTTGAGCCGTAGTACGCATCGGTTCCGTAAAGTATACGTTTTTTTACGAAGGAACCATCTGGACTATTGATAATCTGGCCACCAAAACTATCGAGGTTCTTTATCTCGCTAATTTGGGAGGCCACGCGACTTTCTTCATTTTTTGGTTCGAAAGTTGGCGACAGATTCTCCAATATGCTTATATTAGCCTGCTTATTCGAAGGGGAGCTGGATGACAGAGCCTTGAGCTTGCCCTTCAGGTTGGGTATCATCTAAACTTTTCCCTTATCCGTTACTTCAGCTGCTGGCCCAACGCAAGCGGGACAACCACTTTCACAAAAGCATTCCGATATTACCTCTCGGGATTTTTGAAACAACTCGTTATGCAGCTCATATAAGCGTTGACTAAATCCGATTCCGCCTGGACAGCTATCATAAATATAGATGGTTGGCTTCTGGGTAAAAGGAGATTTAACGTGATAAACCACATGAATATCCCGAGGATCGCACATTAGATACAGGGGTGCAATATGGCCCAATACATTGGCAACTCCCATTAAGCCGTTCTGCAAATCATCCTGACTGGTAATATCAGCGGGAATTTCGCTTAATGCCATCCAGTAGGAAGTTGTCTGTAATTCCAGCTCTGGTAGGTTTACCGGACCCCATCCCAGGTTTTCATGGGTGTCAAACTTGATCTTTTTAAACATGGTAACCATGGATGTAACCATTACATCTCCCCAGCTTCTTTCTGTGCCCTTTTCTTCAGAGGATTGGAACACATCCAGCACCTTCATTGTAACAGCCAAATTGGCATCTGTATAATAATCGACATCCACTTTTCTTACGTAGGCCTTCTTTTCTTCAAAATCCAGCTTCTCTACCTGATACTGAATTCCTTCATGAAGGTAAATGGCTTCTTCGTGCAGAAGCTGTGGTGCGCTAAAGCGGTCTGTTTCTCCAATTACGCGGTGATCGGGTAAAGTGCAATCGATGATTATAAAGTTTTCGTTGGCAGCAGAACGTAGGCTGATAGCATTGGACGGGAAGCTTTCAGCTGTCCAGTGCCAGCGGTTACCCACATGTCGAAGAATCTTGTTATCCTCCAGGTACTCTAAGATTTGTTCCGTACCATCTACCCCAAAACTTTCCCCGTCTTCAAATGGCAACTCAAAGGCAGCGCACTTGATATGAGACATGAGAATATACAGGTTGTTGGGGTTTGTTAAGCCATGCTCGGGGCTGGCTTCTAGAAAGAACTCCGGATGCTGAATGATATATTGATCCATAGGGTTGCTACTGGCTACCACTATGGCTATTGCTGTATCGTTTCTTCGACCAGCACGCCCAGCCTGTTGCCAGGTGCTAGCAATGGTGCCAGGGTAACCGCACATAATACACACTTGGAGTTGACCAATGTCAACCCCTAATTCCAGAGCATTTGTGCTGACCACGCCTAGAATTTCTCCTGAACGAAGACCTTTTTCAATTTCTCGCCTCTGCTTGGGTAGATAGCCACCTCGATATCCTCTTATACGATTCGAGTTGCCAAGCTTGTCCTTCACCAATTGCTTCAAATAGGTGACAAGTACCTCAACTGTAAGACGGCTCTTGGCAAATAAAATAGTTTGGACATTGTTAAGAAGAAAATTAGAAGCTAATTTTTTTGTTTCAAGCAAAGAGCTTCTTCTGATGCCCAACTGTTGATTAATTACGGGAGGGTTATAAAATATCAGGTGCTTTTGACCGGATGGAGCTCCGTTTTCATCCACCAGCTCTACTTCTTGTCCAATAATTCGCTCCGTTAATTCCTGAGGGTTCGCAATGGTGGCAGAACAACAGATAAACTGGGGATTGGAACCGTAAAACTTACAGATGCGGTGAAGCCGCCTGAGAACATTGCCCATATGGCTTCCAAATACCCCGCGATAAGAGTGAATTTCATCGATGACTACATACTTTAAGTTTTCGAAGAGCTTCACCCATTTTGTATGATGAGGCATGATTCCCGAGTGAAGCATATCAGGATTAGTAACAACTATATGACCAGCCTGCCGTATCGCTTTCCGGGCGCTAACAGGGGTATCACCGTCATAGGTATAGGTTTTTATAGGATGACCTAGAAGGTCTAACATTTCATGTAATTCACTAACCTGATCTTGTGACAGGGCTTTAGTTGGAAAGAGGTAAAGTGCCCGTGCATCATCATCATTTAAAATTTCGTTGACCACAGGCAGGTTATAGCATAAGGTCTTTCCTGAGGCTGTGGGGGTAACAACAACCACATTATTACCTTCAAATGACAATTGGATGGATTGGGCTTGATGAGAATAGAGCTGACGAATCCCTTTCTTTTCAAGAACATCCCGCAGCTCTGGGCGCAGAGCTTTCGGAAAGGGACCATACTTTGCCTTTCTCGGTTTTATCTCATTCCAATAACTAACGTTCCTCATAATTTCTGGATTGTTTTGTATTTGATCCACCAATTGATCGATATTCATAAATCCTTCCCCTTTGCAATCTCTTCTTTTATTATATCTACTTTCCCCCCGAATGTCTATGTGGGGACGCTTCTCAAAACTTGGGGACGCTTCTCAATTTTTCATTTTTTTTAAGTAAGATCATTAAAATAAAAAATACTAACCAACCTATTAAAGGCATAGTTAGACTTCTAAGCAAAAATATGAATTTCAACTCAGTGTATTAATGGATTCTTTAAAAGCCTATTTATTATAATTACTTATTTTTATTATCAATTTTCTATTTTTCTATTTACGTTTTCGTTATTCCTATATATGAGTTTTTATAGTTTAGAGGTTGTTGCTTTAGCCTGTATTAATATTTACCACTGCCAATCGCTATTTCGCTAAACAAACCACTTTGTTGGAAGTAAAAAAGTCCACGGTAATGTAGTGATAGCAATTAAAATAGCAACCTGCCAACGGATTAATTCATCCTTAATTAATTTATTAAAGGTAAACCGATGATTAAAGAAAAGAATACATAAGGAAGATATTGTCATAGCTACTAAGACCAATATAAGAGCTAAAACATTACTGAATGGATCAAAGCTGATTCCCTGAATAACTGCATCGGAAAGCCCAATAAGATCTTGAAGACTGATGCAGACAAAAAGCAGGCCAGCCCCAATAAAATCTGCCAAAAAACCAAACAACCATACCTTAAGGATAGACTTTTTATAAAATTCCAGCCAAGAAAGCCCTTCACCTGCTTTGAACAAATAATAGCTGCCAATGACAACAATAGAATCAATCAGGAAGTTTCCAGCCAGGGTAAATAAAATAATAGGCGGAAAAAATAAGAATAACCAAATTGGAAAAATTATATTGTACAGTTTACCATCCTTCATGGTATAGCGCGCTCCTTCTGTCTATTTGGTCTAATTAAACAACCATCCCGCCAATAAATTTTACAAAAAACATATGATGGGATGGTTTTAATGTATTATATTATATTCGTTTGGCTTATGCTATACCTATTTCAAAAATCAATAGTAAATTTACAAAAAAGACATATAATTTAACTATAGTGTATCTTCTCTAGTCCTTTTTCAGCCAAAACTCTCGTACATAGGCAGTCGCCAAACCTAACATCAAACCAATTATAAGACCAATAACAGCATTTCTAGCGTTACTGGGGCTGGTTTTGCGGCTAGGAGCTACCGGCTCGGATGACAGATAAATACTAGTTTCTACAACACCAATCATCTGAATCGGATTTTCTTCTGCATTTCGATTGCTATAATATTCAGCTATATTATCACGCTCTACTTCTAATAGACTTAAATATTCCTCGGCCGTGCTTATGGAATTTTCCAAAGCGTAAATTGTTTGCTTTATTTCAATAATATCTTTCTCAATCTTAAAATAATTTTGATTGATGATATTGTCAAGCACCACATAATCAATGGAGTTAGACAAAATACCCTGAGTTTCCTCCAGCACTGCCTTCTGATTGATTGTCTGCTCGGTATCGGCAAGTAATAATTCATTCTTTGCTAGAAGCTCCTGATTTCTTGTCAAAGACCTGTCCAAGGACAACATGTTTACACTGTAATGATTATAGTAATGATTAACAGCCCGTTCTTTTGTCATTACATCAACAAATTCAATGTAGTTGTTGAACAAAGTTTGAGCGAGAGTTAAGGCTTCTTCCGGATTATCTGCAGAAACGGTTATTTGGAACATATTAGGTTTCTCAGCGTTGGCGGAACTTTCTTGATTTACGCTAATGCTATCCCTTAAATCTTCTACTGATATTTCACCAGGATTGTAACCCATATCTTCTATGGTGTTTATTAAAACACCATTGCTGGTAATCAAATCGACGTATTGATCATTTGAATTAATTGGCAGTGTATAGTCTCCAAAATATGTATTATATGTAGCTGGCATGTTGATTATAATATCAAGCTTGGCCTGATAAACAGGCGACAATACAAACATACTAATCAAACCAGTAAGCAAAGCCAAAACTAAAGCCATACTTAGGATAATATATTTATTTCTCCACATGGCCATAAAAAGCTCGCGAAGATCGATTTCGTCTTCATAGGTAATTACATCGTTTTGAATCTCACTCATATTTCCACCTATCTTTCTTCCGTTTTCCACATATTGCTTTTGTTTTTGCTGGAGCGTTCAAAGCTTTAACCATTATAGCATTTAAATTCAGCCCATACAATAAACTTTTCCAATAGCGCTATACGACACTATACTGTGTCACTACACTCCCGGTATATAAACTGTCTATTCATGCAACTATAACCGTTCGCTGTTAAGTTTATATAATTCTATAGCTAAACACTAAAAATAGCCGTATACCTTCATATTATTGACACTTTATGTAAGTATAAGACTTTAAGGTGAATGTACTTCTTCATGTCTATAGAAGCTAGAAAGTTTTCTGCAAATCAAATAATAAGTCTTTTACAAAATACTTGTCATGATCGGATAAGCAGCATCGTCGCTTAATCCGCCTTCCAAAGGAGCCAATCCGCTCCAAAGAAAATTAGAACGAATCAAGGACCCTGGGCCAAATCGCATTCGAATTTGATCCACAGCCCGATCTACCTTCTTTTGCTTTTCAGAATCTTTTTCAAACATGGAAAGTTGAACTTGATCAGCAGAGGACAAGTCGCTGACCCGAACTCCAAGGTGACGAATCGGTTCTCCCTTCCAAGCCTCATTAAATAAATGTTTACTATAGTCATAAATGCCCTTTGTAGTATCAATAGGTGATTGTAATTTAAGCTGATGGCTGTAGGAGGTCAAATCGTCCGCTCTCTTTATTGATACTGCAATAACCCTGCAGCACCAGTTACCAAAGCGCAGACGCATTCCTACAGTTTCCACCAGAGAAAGCAGCACCTGATGGGCAGTGCTCCTGTCCTCTACATCAAAATGGACGGTGGTGGAATTACCGATACCTTTTACAACATCCCGCCCCGAAGAGGAGACTGCCGAACTTTCGATTCCATTGGCATAGTCCCAAACCAGCTGCCCCCAGCTCTTCAGCTTATATTTTAGCATGTCCGGATCATAATTTGCCAGAGCACCGATAGTGTCGATGCCCATTTTATGCAGCTTAAAAGAAGTGGCGCGCCCAACCATATATAAATCTTCTATGGGCAGAGGCCACATTTTATTTGGAATTTCCTCAGGAAACAGGGTTGAGACAGCATCAGGTTTCTTCAGCTCCGATCCCATTTTAGCCAATAGCTTATTTGTGCTGACGCCGATGCTGACAGTGAACCCAAGCTCTTTCTTAATCCTTTCCCGAATTTTATGGGCCAAATTCAGAGGTTGCCTGGCTTCCGGCATTCCAGTCATATCCACAAAGCACTCATCTACACTGAAAACCTGCACCCTGTCGGTAAATTCCCTTAGCAGATCCACCAAAGAATGATGGCAACACATATAAAGGGGATAGTTAGGAGACACTGTAACAAGCTGGGGACATTTCTGTATTGCTTCCCAGGTGGCCTCCCCCGTCTTGACTCCGTATTTTTTAGTCGGGATACTTTTTGCCAGGATTATTCCATGACGAGTAGCCTGAGAACCAGCCACCGCCGAGGGAATATCACGCAAATCTACTTTCGCACCATGCTGCAGACGATAAACCGCCTCAAAGGATAGAAAGGCGGAATTTACGTCTATATGAAAAATTATTTTTTCTTTGTTGTCCATAGCTCACATCTCCTGCATACATTTTAATATAGAACATATGTTCTTGTAAAGTATTATATGCAGTAAAATGTTTCCTTTGCATGCTAAATTAAATTAAACCTGGACTTTTTAAGGTCATAAGGTAATTTGATTACTTTATATTGTGGCTGCTTACTCGAATGATAAAATACCCAAAGCCTTATATGTAGCCCAGTCTACATCATGGGTCACGGGCAGATTATTGTCCCGTTTGAACCGGATTAATGCAGACTTCATTCCTTCGCCATAGATTCCGTCAATAGAACCTTCATAGTAACCTAATTTTTGTAAACGCTTTTGAACCTCTGAGACCTGAGAATTTCGATCCCCTGGTTCTAGTTTGCTAAAGGATTCGCCCATGTTTCCGTAAGGTCCACCATATACCACTACCGTGGTTTTGTAAGGAACTATGCTGTACAATTCCTCTACATCCCTGTTTTGCATTCGAAAACAGCCAGCAGAAGCTCGGCGTCCTATGGAGCCAGGCTTGTTGGTCCCATGAATTCCATAGACACCCCAAGGAACATTTAGTCCCATCCAGCGGGTTCCAAATCCACTGCCCCAATTTCTAGCCTTGTTGGTAATTTTCCAAATTCCCACCGGAGATGGCGTGCTAGGTTTACCTTGGGCCACAGGGTATTTTTTAATTAGCTTATCATTTTCAAATAGATAAAGCATAGATTCCGACAGATCTATTAGAATATCATACCGTTTCTCCTGCGTTTCCTCTGGTTTTGACGCTTGCAAGGAAACTTTTTCAATATTTGAGAACTGTCCCCACACTAGGTTGTCTAGGGTAAGGTATAAGAGGACGATCAGTATCATGTAAGTGACGGCTTGGATTTGTCTCATCCACGATTTCCTAAACATAAATAACACCTCCACTGCTATAGAAAATATATTCCTTAACAGGGAGGTGATAGAACCTTTCTTGATGCAATTGTATAATTGAATCTTACATTTTATTCGCGCTAGCCTTTTAATGCAACTAAGACGCAATCCTTGACATATTGCATTTCCTTTTCCTCAATCTGAGAGATGAGCTCATCATTGTACGTTCCAGGTTGAAGCCAAATATTGTTGATTCCCAGCTCGGCAGCTTCCTCTATAACCTCGCTACCGGCCCTTGGATTCACTACCATATCAATTACCTCTGGAACTTCAGGTAAATCGGACAAGCTATGATAACATTTATCTCCATCTATTTCGTCATATCCCGGGTTAACTGGATATACTTTATATCCATGATCCTTTAACTTCTTGTATAGCTTATATCCATATTTGTCTTTATGAATACTTGCCCCAACTACTGCCCATACTTTATGTTCTAACATTTCCAGTGAAAGACTCATACAAAACTTCCTTCCTCTATAATCTTCGTCTTCAAATTAATCTTTAAATTACTCCTGCATCCTAAGTGCTTTGATTTATTGACTCTACTTATAATAACCTATATAAAGACATCTATAACTCAATCACTTCGATATTTTCCAATGCCTCTTGTATTAATTCCTCTCCATTGATGAGTTGCTCTGATTTTACTATCTTCTCCAGCCGAGGCTTAGTAACCGGGTGTCTTGGGGTAAACACAGTACAGCAATCCTCATATGGCAAAATCGAAGTTTCATAAGTATCAATGGTTTCAGCAATGTTCATAATATCAACCTTATCAAAACCAATTAACGGCCGAAACACCGGCATGGAAACTGCATCATTGGTCACTGCCAGGCTTTCTAATGTTTGACTGGCAACCTGCCCGATGCTCTCGCCAGTAACAAGGGCAGCTGCTCCCTCTCGCAGTGCTACTATCTCTGCAATCTTCATCATGTACCTGCGCATAAGTATCGTTAATTGCTCGTCGGGACACTTCTCATATAATTCCTGCTGAATTCGAGTAAAAGGCACTATATGAAGCCGAATAGGCCCACAATAGCGAGTTAAAATTTTACCCAACTCAATTACCTTTTCCTTGGAGCGTTCACTAGTATAAGGAAAACTATGATAATGGACCGCTGTTAGAGCTACGCCTCTTTTGGCTATCATCCAACCAGCGACGGGGCTGTCAATACCGCCAGACAATAACAAGGCAGCTTTTCCATTGGTTCCCACAGGCATGCCACCTGCGCATGAGATGATTTTCGAATACAGATAACAATACTCTCTTATCTCCACTTGAAGCTGAATGTCAGGTTCATGAACATCAACCTTAAGCCTGGAGAACTCATCCAGTAGTATTCCACCTAGATCTTTATTTATGGCCATGGAATCCATGGGGAATTGCTTGTCTGCTCGTCTGGACTCCACCTTAAAAGTAACCGTTTCCTCTTGTCGTTCCATAAGTTCATCTTCCATCAATTGCTTGGAAACCGCTACAATTTCTTCATAGTCTTTCTCTATCTTGTAGGCAGGGCTAACTGACACCAATCCGAACACCCGTGTCAATGCTTGAACCACAGCCAATTCATCTCTATAATTTTCTACAAAGAATCTTCCCTGGGCTCGGATAACTTTGATATCTTCAAAGCTCTTCAGGGCTTTCTTAATATTATTTAGCAATACCTTCTCAAAAAACGGTCTGTTACGACCCTTTAAAAATATTTCGCCGTAACGCAGCAGCATGACTTTTTCCATGTTTACCTCCTGATGTATCTTTCTAATCTTTCAATGGTACGTATTAAAATGGGAATAAACTCATCAATTTCTTCCACTGTCGTCAAGTAGGACAGACTGATGCGAATAGACCCCTCTACCATTTGATTACTTAACCCTAAACCTGTTAACACATGGCTATACTTTTTATTTCTACTAGAGCAAGCCGAACCTGTGCTTATATAAACACCCTCTTCTTCCAAACCATGAAGCAAAATTTCACCTCGTAGACCAGGAAAAGCTACATTCAAAATATGGGGAGCGCTCTTTTCTAAGCTGCCATTAATATGAGCCTGTGGAAAAGCCAGTTGAATTTGTTTAGCAAGCTTGTCCCTCAATTGAGAAAGATAATCTGGGTCGTTAGTCTGCCTTTCATCGACCCATTTAGCAGCCTCACCTAAACCCACAATACCTGATATGTTTTCTGTACCACTTCTCATACCGCCTTGCTGACTTCCACCAAAAAGAATTGGTTGTAGTCGAACACCTTTCTTAATATAAAGAGCTCCAATGCCCTTTGGGCCGTGAATCTTATGCCCGCTGAGAGACAATAAATCTATTCCCCACTGTTCAGGGCGAATGGGAAGTTTTCCAAATGACTGGATTGCATCTACATGAAAAATAGCTTTGACTTTCTCTCTTTTTAATAGTGCACCTATTTCTTGAATCCCTTGTACGGAACCAATTTCATTATTTACGTGCATAATGCTAACCAATATTGTATCTTCACGAAGCGCATTTTTAAAATCATCCAATGAAATTACTCCATCTGCATCAACTGGAAGATAAGTAACCTCATAGCCCTGACTTTCCAAGTGTGAAAAGGCTTGCAGCACCGATGGATGTTCTATTGAACTTGTAATACAATGCATACCCCTTCGTTTTTTATCATATGCCGTACCTAATATAGCCAGGTTGTTGGCTTCTGTTCCGCCAGAAGTAAATAGAATTTCCTCCGGTAAAGCCCCTAATAGATTAGCTGCCTGTTTAGCCGCTTCCTTTATTCTTTTTTCAGATCTAATCCCCAAGCCATGCATTGAGGATGGATTCCCAAAGTCGTTCTTCAGACAGTCAACAATAGCATTAAATACTTCTGGTACAATAGGTGTTGTTGCTGCGTGGTCCAAGTAGATTTCCTTCATCAAATTCTCCTTACTGTTCGTGAAAAATGCCCCCTGAGGGAGCATCTTTTCCTTATAGTCCTTTTAGTCTATTTTTACATTCCTGGGATTCACCATTTTGCACAATCGAACCAGCTCTTCACTAGGTTCAAACACTAGGCTGGTCTTTTCTGCTTTGTTCGTAAAAACCGCGTAATATAAGCCTCCGCCTCGATTTAGAAAGTAATTAAGTTTTTTAATCCCTGGATGCTGGAGTGCACGTTGAAAACCATCATCGCTAGTAGGCGCTAGAACCTCAAACTCTTTAACGTCAGTAGTAAGTAACTTTTTGCGCCTTGTATTATTATATATTTTGGCAATGTCTAGGGCACCATTGGTAAAAGTATAATCGTATTCTACCTTTTGATTGTTTTTGATTACAAAACTGAGGTAGGTCAGCCCGCCAAATATTACAAAACCAATAACCGGTATGAAATTAAAGCTACCCTGGCCAAGTGAAGCAAATATAGACTGGAAAAATAAAATGGTCATAAATCCATTAAATATCAAGCCTACCCATGCCATAACAAAGATTAATGTGTTAAGGCCAGTGTTCACCTTATGGACTGATTCCTCCCTAAAAAGATCTGTGTTTCTGGTATTTCGTAAGTTTCTTGTTTCCACACTCTACACTCCCTATATAAAACTTTAGCTCTGAAAACTAATTTCGGATGATATTGCTTATTCTATCATGATTTCACCACTTATGGTACCCCGATTACCAAATTTCAACTAATATTAATGCGAAAAAACTTTCTATATGACAAAATATTAGAAGGAAAACCCATGATAGATTGAGAATTATAAGATTGATGTCTTATTGATATCCTTATTAATACTATTATAAGAAGTTTTTACTTTATACACGACAGCAAAGGAGGATGTCTTATGTTATGTCCATCTTGTGGCAAAAAAAATAACGATTACCATTTATTCTGCTATCAATGCGGTACCGCCCTGACCACAGGAGCTACCGATACTTCATATTTGTATAATGAACAGGATCATTCAACAAGCTCTAAGGGTTCAGACACTCAAAATGAGAATTCTGAAAGTAGCATTGACTTTTCAAAAAAAGATTGGTCTATAGATAATGAAGAACAGTCAACATTTTACGATTGGACAAGGACCAAAGAAGAACTATCAGCATCATCTGATGATAACGAAAATAATCCTGAGAAGTCAGCGACTACTGAATGGGAAACTGGTAAATCCGAATGGGATTCTGGTAAATCTAAAGGAGAATCATACAAATCCGAGGGGGAATCAGACAAATCCGAGGGGGAATCAGACAAATCCAAATGGAAAGACAGCAAATCTGAAGGGGCATTAGACAAGTCTAAAGGAGAATCAGACAAACCTGAAGATGAGAAAAATGCTGTTAGCTCAATTTGGAGTGATTCTATAACAGACGACTGGTGGAGCCTGGATTATACCAAGGGCGAGTTTTTGAAAGATGGCAATAAGGAATCCGAATTCAATTTTCAGGATCAGCTTCCCCTTAGGCGCTATCGTAAAACCGAAGGTGAGGAGTACGAAGGTAGATTGCAAAAAACGGTCAAAGCATTTGTCTCTATCGTACTTATAGCTTTGATTGGTGTTCTCATTTATATCGGATATGATCAAATAAAACAAAAGCAGTCATACCAACCAGAAGCCAAGGTTATTGATTTGGAATACAAGGTAGAAGAAACCGAGCAAGAAGGCATGCCAGCTAGAAAGATTTCAATAAAAAGTTCTGTTGGCAGGCAGGCTAAACTGCTAGATAAAACGGCACCAATTTTGAAAGATCAAGTTGAATTCATCTTGAAAGATAGAGACCTTGCCGTGACTGGGGAATATGAGGAAAATAACGGAAACCTTCAGGTAGTGCTGAACTTGACAGTGCTAGCCGATGGGTATCCAAATTTAAATGAGGAACTCCGATTCGAAGTTCCTGTACATAAAGCTCCCTTGGATATTGTGTCACCATCCACCGGTGAAGCTATGATAGATGGGAGTACTATTCGGCTTATTATGAAGGTGTTACCAGGCTCTACCGTCCTTATAAACGATAATCATTACTCTCATTTGCTTGATGACCAAGGTAATCTTTCAGTACAGCTGGAGGTTCCTGACCAGGCTGAAAGCCCTGTTGAAATACAGGTTTCTGCAAGAGGTTTTCAAGATAATTTTGAAACAATTATTCTTAAACGACAGCAGATGGATTTCCCGCTGGCAATAAACCAGAATAAGCCCATCCAGGCTCAACAATCAGAATGGGTTGAAATAACCGGCAATACCCATCCGGAGGCTGTTCTTTCTGCCAATCTAACACTACAGGCTGACCCGGTAATCGATGCCACCACAGGAGACTTTACACTATTTGTGAGGGCAACAGCCAGAGGGTATACCCCCTTTGTCCTAACTGCTA
The DNA here is from genome assembly GCA_964345785.1 of uncultured Eubacteriales bacterium. GTDB lineage: Bacteria > Bacillota > Clostridia > Caldicoprobacterales > DTU083 > UBA5454. The sequence goes on from CAYFSR010000038.1 coordinate 17,306, forward strand.
AGCTGGAAGGC
>CAYFSR010000039.1:0-7699 GCA_964345785.1 uncultured Eubacteriales bacterium
GCATTAGAGGTTGCATCTTATATTCAAGTTCACGCCGGATAGCTTCTTTGCCTTGTCTAAGAACGTGTTTATCTGTACCACCTTTTACAGTCTACTATTGCATATGTTCAATCATTACCAAACGAGTTAAGTGCAAGAACTAAAGCCTCATTAATAACTTTATTAAATTATGAGACTTTCTTAAGTGAAATATCCAATATAGAAGGCGTAGATAGTGGCAGCGTTTTAATATTGAATAAAAACAATCACATTATTTCTCAAACTAATATGAGTGAAGAAATGGAAGGGCTAGTCTATCAAGATTTTCAGAATGATTCGATTTATTATAAGAATATAAAAGATCAAAACTATATAGTATCCAGCATTGATTCTCAAATGAATGATTGGAAATACTTGTTTATACTCCCAAACTCTCTTTTTATGGAAAAGGTAGAATATATAAAAAGACTTTCTACAGTCAGTATTGCACTGTGCTTATTATTAGGAGGCTTTGTAGTTTATCTACTAACAAAAAGAAACTATAACCCGGTTAAGGAACTGGTTAAAGAAATTGCAGGCCTTGCAGGGATTGAGCTTATTGCTGGAATTAATGAATATAAGTTTATAGAACAGGCAATAAACTATTCAGTTACAGAAAAAGAAATTGTAGTACAAAAATTAAAAAAACAAAATGAAACCTTGAGGTCTAGCTTCTTAGCACGCTTGATAAAAGGTAATTGGGATCAATCAGTTCCGATCGAGGAAGTGCTTTCAAGCTATGACATTCGATGGTTAGGTGACCATTTTTGTGTGCTTCTATTTTATATTGATTGGGATGCCCCAAAGACCAAGAAGTATCTGGAAAGCATGTCATCTGACAATCAATATAAAGCGCTGGAATTAATACAATTTATCATTACCAACATGGTAAATGAAGCAACAGATAAGAGGCATAAAGCATATGTTACGGAAGTAGATGGTATGATAGCTTGCTTAATAAATGTGAAGGAAAATCATGAGGATACCAGATCTGAAATATCGAATATGGCACATAGGATATTAAAGCAAATGTCCAAGAGTTTCTCTATAAGCCTAACAATTTCCATTGGCAACATCAACAGAACATATGCTGGAATTCTACAATCCTATCAGGAAGCACAGGAAGCTATGGAGTATCGTATGGTAATGGGGAATGAACGTGTAATATGGTATAACGAGATTGTAGATCCAAATAAGCAATATAACTATCCGTTGGAAGTAGAACAGCAATTAATTAATTCCATTAAGATAGGAGATATACAAAAAGCAAGAGATATCTTAAACAATGTTTTTCAAAATCATTTTTCTAAAGGAATCTTTTCAATTGAAATGACGAAATGTCTGGTGTTTGATTTGATGAGCACTATGATCAAGGCAATGAACGACCTTAATATGCAAGACAATAGTACCTTCATTGAGGAACTAGACCCAGTTTCACGTTTGTCAAGTGCTGACACTGTAATAACTATTAAATATGAGATGGTATATATATTGGAAAAGATCTGTGAGTTTGTAGTTTCCTACACTAAAAGTCATAATCAAAAGATAGTGGAGCAAATTACTGCAATCATTGATAGCAGCTATAATGATGCAAATTTGACCATTACAAGCATAGCAAGTCAGCTAGAGCTTACAGGACCTTATATTTCAAAAATGTTTCGTGACCAGATGGGTGAAAGCATACAGGATTATATAAATAAAGCGAGATTAAAGCTTGCGAAGAAATTGCTGTTGGAAAACCAGTGTAATCTTGATATAATATCAGAGCAGGTTGGATATACCAACAGCAATGGATTAATTCGTATATTCAAGAAATATGAAGGTTTGACACCAGGACAGTTTAGGGAGGCCAGCAAGCAAGGATAATAACTAAGGAGCATAATTAAGTAACATAGTTAACTTTAGCTAAGGAAAAGTTGATAACCAATAACTTAAAAAGTAATTTTAATAGGAGTGATACGATGTATATAGGTAAATTAAACACTAAGGCTTCAAGACTAAAAGGTAGTTATAGTTATCGAGTTCGAGGAACTTCACATCCACTTCCACCTAATAAAGTATTTAGTTCAAGCAGAGCAGATGAGGGAGAAGTTGCTTTTGGTTCTGGCAGCTTGTGTTCTGATATTCCTGTAGGTTGGAAATGGGATTCTCTAATGGATGTTGGCTTGGATGTTAGGATTGATCTAACACAGGAGTGCTTTGTAGGGGCAGTATGCATTGCTCTTTCAGATGGATCAGCTGTTCAGGCGGTTGAAGTATTCCGAGAAACAAATGGTAATCTTAAATGCATTGGGCGTTTTGATGCTCAAACCAGTGGTTTGCTTGAAGGTGAGTTTACCGTTCCTATAAGCTTTAATGCACAAGTTTTAGTAGTGCGATTTATTTCAAACTTAAAAGACATTGTAATATCTAAACTTGATGTTATCGGCGCAATTCCTGTTTCTACGCATGTTTATCCCACCCCTGTTAATGTAAAATATGAACAAGGCAAAATTTCATTACATACTATTAAATCAATTTCATTAGCCAATGATTCGGAAGATACCGAGTTTGCAGCGAAGTACGTACAGAATAGGGTATCGGAGCGATTCGATTATGAATTACCTATTTTACAAGGTAACGAACCCAGTGTTTCATTTGGAAACGAACTTGCAATATCATTAGGAATCGATACTAGTATTACAGAAGAAGGATATAGAGTTCTTATCACTTGTACAGGTGTTAAGCTTACTGCTTCTAACAGGTTGAGCCTTTTATATGCTATTGAAGCTTTTGTTCAGCTTTGCAATAAAGGTGAATTTCCCATATGTGAAGTAGAGGATTACCCATATAAGCCTATTAGGGGCTTCCACATAGGACTGCCTCCACGTGAAGAAATTGATTTTGCTAAGAGATTGATACGCTATGTTCTTATCCCTATGCGTTATAATATTTTGATTTTGGAATTTGCTGGTGGTATGCGTTTTGACAGGCATCCTAAGATAAGCGAAGCCTGGGTTCAGGGAAACCGTGCGGGGATAGAAGGAACACAGCCATTGTTTCCGCATGGATCTATGGTAGCTGGCGGTGAACTTCTGGAAAAAGATGAAGTTATCGAGTTTGTTGATTATGTTAAGAGCTTTGGAATTGAAGTTATACCAGAGGTTCAATCCTGGGGCCATGTTCAATACATTACCTATGCCTATCCAGAAATTGCAGAGCTTGCAGAAGAATCTTCAGGTGATAAAAAAATGGATACCCGAAGCGCTGATCAGCCGCCAAGTACATTTTATCATCACTCCTATTGTCCGTCATATGAAAAGAGCTATGAGATTATCTATGACATTATAGATGAGATAGTAGAAGTTGTGAAACCCGAACGCTATGTACACATGGGTCATGATGAGATATATCAAATTGGACTTTGCCCTAGATGTAAGGATAAAGATCACTCTGATCTATATGCAAAGCATGTAACCCGAATGCGCGACTATCTCAAAAACAAGGGTCTAGGTATGATGATTTGGTCTGATATGCTGCATCCTACCGAGAGATACCTTACATATCCAGCCATCACAAAGATACCAAAGGATATCGTGATGTTGGACTTTATCTGGTATTTTCATTTTGATATTGATATGGAAGATCATATCTTACCCTATGGCTTTAATGTTGTTATGGGAAATATGTATTCAAGTCATTATCCACGTTTTGAAAGCCGTATGGCTAAGGATGGTATGCTTGGTGGACAGGTTTCAACTTGGTGCCGTTTAGACGAGTATAATCTGGCTAAAAAAGGTAAAATTTTTGATCTGCTATATTCTGCAGAAATGCTTTGGTCGTATTCCTATGAATCTAATGCTAGAGAAGTGTATACAAGGATAGTTCAAGAAATGATTCCTCAAGTTAGAAATGAACTTCGAGGCATTTCCAAGCCAGAACAATTTGAAATAATAGCTGAACCAATTACGTTGCCACTATCTCCTGCACCTTCTTTGCCAAGAGAGCTTGATGCTGAAATAGAGAGTATTATTAAGAAGGGTAATGATAGTACCAGTGATCAGGCTTTTGATTTATCTCAAGCACAACGCCTAACAGATACACCGATAAATGTAGCTGTTAATGATAAATATAGTAAATTGGTTTTCTTACATACTACTTCTAATAATACTAAGCGTATTGCATGGGAGCCACTAGTCAAGGTAGGAGAATATGTTGTCAAATATTCCGATAATAAGGAAGTAGTTATTCCAGTAGAATATGCAGGTAATATATGTGTATGGACAAGGCCGTATGCTAAGCCCATGCCCCAGCAGTTTTATCGTCATCAAGGATATATTGCAACCTATTTGTCTGATCCACTTATTCAAGCCAAGACAGAAGACGGCAAGGACATTACAGTACTCGGCTATGAGTGGGTAAATCCATATCCTGAATCTGAGATTAGCTCAATCAGCTGTAGTGGGAATGATTTAACAGATGCAGATATTTTACTTCTAGGAGTGTCGGGGGTCCGTTAACCACTATTAGCTTTAAAGATAACTCAGTAAAGTTACGTTAAAAATATGCTTGGAGGTTGAACAATGAGGTTTTCAATACAAAGAGATGAAATTATCCCCCATATACCTGTGCATCTTAGGGGATTTGCAGCAAGAATCGATAAAAGAAATGAAGGGGTTCATGACCCACTATATGCTTCTGTAGTGTTATTACAGGCAAATAAAACGGTAGCTATAATTAATATGGATTTAATTGGTGGTGACAGGAGCTTTGCAGATGGGATTAAGGAAGCCATATTTGAAAGGCTTGGGCTGACAGAGGATGAAATAATCCTTAACTTTTCCCATACACATTCAGCAGTTGCTATAACAGGTGAAGACGGGAATAAGAGAAACAGGCCATATAGCTTTAATCATTATAGTAGTGCCAAGGACTCTGACATTGAACATTCAGAGGACATTAAGTATTATAAGATTGTAAAGAACAAGATACTAAATATGATAGAAACTGGGCTTAACAACTTAGTTGAGGGAAATGCCTATGTTTTAAGAGGTATGTCTAAATTTGGTGTAAGCAGAAGACATCCTCATGAGGATGGTGTAATCTGGAAGCCGTATTTTAACGAAGACAGTATGGATCCGGACTTATATCTTATAAAGTTAGTAGACAATAATAGAAATATCAAAGGTCTGCTTTACAATTATGCTTGTCATCCTACATCTATGGGTCCAAATAACTATCTGATTTCTGCAGATTATCCTGGAGTTGTGAGAAGGGTTCTTGAAGAGCAAAATCCTGGAATGATTGCTGTGTTCTTACAAGGATGTGGAGCTGATATTAAGCCAGTCGCAACAGCAGATGATGGTGCGTTTAAACAATGCACCTTTGAAGAGTTAGAAGTGGCAGGTGCATCCTTAGCAGGAGAAATTCAGAATTTACTAGAGCTAGAAGAAGGAAAAGATGTAAATTCAAGCTGGAGAAAAATCAACGGGGACTTCAAAACAAAAAGCTCAGACTTGAAATTATACTCTGAAAACTGGAATATAGAAAAGTGGATAGAAATCGAAGAGAATCCAGAAAATCCAGAATATATCAGAAAAGCAGCCAGCAGAATGGTTAAGAAGATGAAAGCAGGTAAGGTAAACAACTACATACCTTATTATATTTCATACTTAAGGCTTGATGATAAAATCAGCATTGTAGCTCTTGAAAATGAAGTCGTTAGTGATATAGGTAAAGATATTAAAAGGATATTCAACGATGATAATATTATCACTCTTGGGTATTCCAACAGTGTAATGTGCTATATACCTACAAAGAAGGTTTTGTCAGAAGGTGGATACGAAAGTACATCTTTCATTTCTGCAGGATTGCCAGGACAATTCGTGGATGAAGTAGAGGATATCATTGTTGGCAGAGTTTCTTTAATGATGAAGGAGTAATTTTTATGAATATTAGAACTGATTTTCCAGGTGCAAATATAGACGTGCTTGAGATAGGTGAGAATACAGTAAAGGTGCTACCTCAGTTAAGAGATACAACAACAGAATGGTTCTACTGGGCTTTCTGTGTAGAGGGTGCTCAGGGTGAAACCTGGACATTTGATTTTACAGCTAAGGATTATGCTTATCTTGGCTACTTCGGACCGGCAGTCAGTAAAGATTTAAAAGAGTGGACTTGGGCGGGCTCAGAAATTTTGGATGGTCACAGTCGTTTTACATATCAGTTTGGTCCAGAAGACGAGTGCGTTTACTTTGCTCATAACATGATATATTCTACTGAACGTTTCCATGAATTCGTAGAAGATTACGACATCTCTGTTAGATCTCTTGTCCGGACTAAGAAAAATCGGTCCGTAGACATAGTAGAAATGGGGGAAGGCGATTCATGTGTTGTTCTAACTTCCCGCCACCATTGTTGTGAATCAACCGGTACCTATATTATGGAAGGTATGTTAAAGGAATTTTCCAGGGAGCCATTGAAAGGACATAAAGTAATAGCTGTTCCTTTTATGGATGTAGATGGGGTAGTCGATGGGGATCAAGGGAAAAACAGACATCCCCATGACCATAACCGTGATTATATGGAAAACCCAATATATGAATCTACAGCAGCTCTCATGGAATATAACAAGAATGAAAATGTAAAATATCTATTGGATTTACATTCACCATGGCACTTTGGAGGACGTAATGACACCTGCTTTGTTGTTTATTCTATCGAAGACATGAAAACAAATTACGAGCTCTTTGGAGAAATTCTTCAACGAATAACACAAAAGGATCCTGACAGTATGCAGTATGATAAGGATAATAATATTGATGTAAATGTAGAATGGAATATAGGAGGGACACCTACTTGCTCAAAATATTTTGCGTCCAGACCGGAAACTAAATTGAGCTTTACCTTTGAAACAGCCTATTTCGGTGTATTGGAGAATCAGGTGAGTCAGCAGAGGCTTGTTCGTTTAGGTGAAAATATAGCGAAGGCTATCAAATTGTTTGATGCTACCTTATAACTTCTACAATTTATATTAAATTCGCATTGAAGTATAATTATTATAGGTATAGACTGTATTCAAGAGACTATATAAAAACATCATAAAACATTTGAGGGGAAGAGAAACGATGGAAGAGAAAATGAAGGTCTTATTAGTGGGTATAGGAGGATATGGAAACTTATACGTGAACGGCATGCTTGACAAAGGGCAAGATCATAACGCCGTCATAGCAGGTGTAGTAGATCCTTATCCCGAAGGAAGCAATAGATACAATGATATTATTCAAGCAGGTATTCCTGTTTATGCCAGCTTGGAAGAGTTTTATAGAACGAATAAAGCAGACCTGGCAGTTATTTCGTCACCTATACACTTTCACTGCACTCAGGTATGCACGGCTTTATCAAGTGGGAGTCACGTTTTATGTGAAAAGCCCATTAGTGCAACTCCGGAAGAAGCATATAAGATGATTGAGATGCAAAAATCCACAGGTTTACTGGCAGGAGTAGGCTATCAATGGTCCTTTAGCAAAGCAATCCGGGCATTAAAAAAGGATATTCAATCAGGTGATTTTGGTAAGCCGGTGCAGCTAAAAGCCTTAGTTCTATGGCCAAGGGACAAGAAATATTTTGCCCGGGGATGGGCTGGTAAGCTCACAGATGGAAAAGGTAATATCATACGAGATAGTGTTGCTAACAATGCAAC
>CAYFSR010000039.1:7799-12253 GCA_964345785.1 uncultured Eubacteriales bacterium
ACTCTTTGTATTGATGCCATGCAGAATGCAGTACCTGAAATACCTGATTTCCCGAACAATCTGCGTCGTTACGATGAAGAAAAGGAAATCGTATGGATAGAGGGCTTGTTTGAGCTTATGGACAATTGCTATGAAGTAGGCATTTTACCTTCAGACACCAACACAGAGTGGGCAAAAAAAGGAGAGCGAATCACTCTATAAACACGATAAGGTAATAAAAGAACAAAGTAAAAACTTGTAACTACTATGCTAACGCCTAAAACCTAGAACCTAGCGCTAATAACAACAGGGGGTAGCGATGTGGAAAAACTTATTCTAGCTTTGGATCAAGGGACTACTAGCTGTAGAGCCATATTATTTGACCCTAGAGGAAGTATGGTGGGTGATGCATCATCCCGGGAATTTCGACAAATCTATCCCAAGCCTGGTTGGGTGGAGCATGATCCAGAGGAAATTTGGCAATGCCAGCTGGAGGTTATTCGTAATTTACTTAAGGCAAACAACAAAACAGCTGTTGATATTGCAGCTATTGGGATTACCAACCAAAGGGAGACCATAGTTCTTTGGGATCGATTAACCGGTAAGCCTATTGATAATGCAATTGTGTGGCAATGCAGAAGGACAGCCCGCATTTGTGAAGACTTAAAGGCAATGGGTCTGGAAGAAACAATAAGAAAGAAGACTGGTTTGGTTATTGATGCATATTTTTCTGGCACAAAAATTAAATGGCTGTTAGACAAGCATCCTGGATTAAGAGAAAGAGCTGAAAAGGGAGAAATCCTTGTTGGGACCATGGACACCTGGTTGATATGGAATCTTACCGGAGGAGCTAGTCATTTTACCGATTACAGCAACGCTTCCCGAACCATGATTTTTAATATTCATGATTTATGCTGGGATGAAGAGTTATTGAAGATTCTAGACATACCTATAGCCATGTTACCTGAAGTAAAACCTTCCAGTGCATACTATGGAGCAAGCTCACCTACATTGTTTGGGGAAGCTATTCCAATTACCGGTGTAGCCGGCGATCAACAGGCTGCTCTATTTGGTCAGGCTTGCTTTGATAAAGGGTCTGTAAAAAACACCTATGGAACTGGATGCTTTTTATTGTTGAATACAGGAGAGCGGGCAATTTTATCTCCCCACAAACTATTAACCACCATAGCATGGGGGTTAGATGGAAAAGTAGAATATGCATTAGAAGGCAGCGTGTTTGTTGCAGGTGCAGCAGTACAATGGCTTAGAGATGAAATGGGATTGATAAAGACAGCAGCTGAGAGTGAAGAGCTAGCTAAGTCTGTACCTGATACACAAGGGGTGTTTGTGGTTCCAGCCTTTGTTGGGCTGGGGGCTCCTTATTGGGATATGTATGCAAGAGGTTCAATCTTTGGCATAACCAGAGGTGCTAATCGAAGACATATAGTGCGCGCTGTACTGGAATCCATTGCATATCAAACCAGCGATGTATTAAGTGTTATGGAAGAAGATTCAGATATTTCAATTTCTAGCCTTAAAGTAGATGGTGGGGCTTCAGCTAATGAGTTTCTAATGCAGTTTCAATCGGATATTCTAGGTGTTGAAGTGGTACGACCTTCTAATATAGAGACGACCGTCTTAGGAGCTGCTTTTCTTGCTGGTTTGGAAGTTAGTATATGGCAGGATAAACAAGATATAAGTAATACTTGGCATATAGACAAGAAGTTTGCTCCTACAATGGAGAAGGAGGAACGAAACTCCTTGTATATGCAATGGAAGAAAGCAGTTAATAGCTGCCAAAGCTTCTAATAATTGCCGAAAAAGCTTGTTGAAACAGTTGTTATTCCACCTGATCTAGATTTTTAACAAGTATATTACCTTTAATTCTAGCTAAATTTATTTTTTTCTCATTTACCACGTATTGAAAGTCATTTAAAGCCGCTTCAATTTTGCTGTTCAGCATTTGATCCGGCTTTTTCATTTTAGTCTTGGCATCCTGCCAGGATTCTTTCATTTTGTCTATTAAAGGCTTAGTTTCTATCCATTTTTCCTGCTGACCATACTGGATAATCTGACGGGTAAGGCCTCTTAATTCTGTTATCTCTGGAGGTTGGTTATGGGCATACAGTTTCAGAAAATCAGAGAAATAGGAGTACAGAGTATTTGCCGCTGTCAGGGTCTTTTCCTCATTTCGTGCCATGATTTGCTCTGCCAGACTTATGAGCTGCTTCTCAAAGTTACTGATGGTTTCATTCATCGCACCATCAGCCCTGGCATAAGGTTCATAGCTGTTCCATTGTTCATGGAGGGTTTCTACAGTAGACTCCAGCTTGTTCCAGTCAGGTTCAGGTATAGGCTTAGGCTTTGCTTCTGGCTGCTGTGCAGGCGAAGTTTGTTGTCCTCCCTGTTGCTGACCCTGCTGTTGTTCTTGATTCGCCTGCTGTCCTTCTTGTTCCTGCCCTTGCGCCTGGCCTTGTTCTTGACTCATCTGTTGCCCTTGATTTTGTTGTCCAGGCTTTTCTTCTAGCTGTGTCTTTGGTTTGCTCTCTTTTGATGGATGCTTTTCTTCTCTTATTTGCTGCGCACGCCTTTGCTGAACATCCTCAATGCCTTGAATAATGCCATCAGTTTGTTCTTCCATCTGAGTCAATGATTTAGGAGGGTTTTTCTTTTTATCACCCTCATCTTCCTTGGGTGAAGGGGAACGCAGAATGTTGCAGCCTGTCATAGCTATAACTATTAAAAAACAAATGAGAACTATTAAGCCTCTCTTTGCTAACTTTTTAAGCATTAAATCACCTCTAGTTTAGTGTTACCAATCCCGATTCTTTTATTGATATATTTTTCTCAGATATATTGAGCAGTTTAAATAAACGATGAATTTTTAGTGAGAATTTTTAGTATATTTTTTTGAAATATTTTGTTCTCAAAGCATTGCCTCATGTGTTATAGTTAGTAATATATTTAATGCTATTGATTAGTAGATTTGATGTTTACAAATAGACGTAACAAAGACGGGAGCTGGGTGCTTACATGCAAAGGCAAACAAAAGCCTTAAATAATGTCCCTATTATTGATAAGATAATTTACGGGTCTGGGAACCTAACCTTTGGGGTTGTTATCCAAATTATATCGACATATATGGTTTTTTATTCGACGGTTATTTTGAATTTATCTGGAAGCATTATAGGGCTGGCAGTTGCCATCAGTGTCGTTTGGGATGCAATCAGTGATCCCATCATGGGACATATCTCTGATTATACATACTCAAAAAAATTTGGAAGACGGCATTTTTATATACTTATTGGTGCTATTTCCATAGCGATTTTTAATTTCTTTTTGTGGGGCATTCCACAAACATTTCCCGCAATTTGGAAGACTATTTTAATCGTAGCCCTTCTCTTGCTGGTGAAAACCTGTTCCACGATATTCTCGGTACCACATACTGCTCTTGGTGCAGAATTGACGGATGATTATAATGAAAGAAGCTCCATCCAGGGGATCCGTACCATTTTCTTTATTCTAGGGCTTTTCAGTGCCAATGTAATGGGAATGTTTCTATTCTTTAAGCCCACACCGGAATACCCCCAAGGGCAGATGAATCCACTTGCTTATAGAGATATTGGGATCACTGCCTCAGTTATTGCTCTAGTATTTGGCCTAATCTGCTATTTTGGTACCAAAAAGTATATTCCTGTTCTAAATGAGAAAATCAAACCTGATAGTACTAAACACGGTGCGAAGGAACTGCTCCAAAGTTTATCTTCAGCTCTAACAAATGCAGATTACCGTAATGTTGTATTGGGATACTTGTTCACCAACATAGCCTCAGCCCTCATTGGTGCAGTGGGCATGCACGTATTCACCTATACCTTCCGATTTGGGAACTATGGCATTGCATTAATCTTTGGCGTTTTGTTTGGTGTAAGCATTATTTCACAACCTGTATGGGTTAAGATTTCAGCTCGAATTGATAAAAAGCCCACAATACTTTTGGGACTAAGTTCCTCCTTGATTGCCGCATTGTATTTTCTCATTTTGGTTATCCTGAGAAGCACAGTGGCAGGTCAAGCTATGTGGTTTGTACCCTTTGCGATCCTGTCCGGATTTGGCATGGGAGGCTTGTTTGCTATTCCTTTATCTATGATTGCTGATACCATAGATGTTGAAGATTTGAATTCGGGAGAAAGAAAGGAAGGTATCTATTACGGATGTTTGACCCTCTGCTATAAGCTGTCTCAATCCGTTGCAATATTTATACTAGGTATTTTTCTGGACATAGTGAAATTTGACTCCGATCTTCCTGTGCAGCCTGCCGGTACTGTATTTGCATTAGGATTGATTTTAGCTGTAGGTTCTATTATAAGTGTCATAATTGCTATGGTGTTTTATAATAAATACAGTTTGAATCGCATAAAAATAGCAGATGTCCAGCAACAATTACGCGCCAGGGAACCCTAAAGACTCCCTAGAGA
>CAYFSR010000039.1:12353-17221 GCA_964345785.1 uncultured Eubacteriales bacterium
TGGATATTTTACATCTGTAAAAAAATGTACTATAATAAAAATGTCGTAGCGTATTTTGCCTACCAATAATATTTCAAAATATCACCTACCTATGACAAAATTTTACACATCTGAAACGGAGGCTAAAGTTTTGCTAGTGAAACGAATTTATGTAGATAAAAAAGACGGCTTTCAAGTGGAGGCCCAAGGTTTATATGATGATTTTAAAAACAACTTAGGAATTAATGGGTTACAAAAGCTTCGTATCGTTAATCGCTATGATATTGAGGGAATCACAGACGAGGAGTACATATTAGTGCGGGATATTGTGTTAAATGATCCTCCATCTGTTCGAATCCACGAAGAAATCCTACCAATCTCGCCCAATCAGTTAATCTTTGCCGTTGAGCTTTTGCCGGGCCATTATGACCAAAGAGCAGATTCTACGGCCCAAAGCATACAATTAATTACTCATGGTGAAAAGCCTGCTGTAAGAGCAGCCAAGCTTATCATTATGGAAGGCGATATTTCCGAAAACGAACTCAAAAAAATAAAGGATTATTATATTAATTCTGTAGAGTCAAGAGAGACTTCACTTGACAAACCAGAAAGCATTATAATGGAATTTGAAACTCCAGAGGATGTTGCGGTATTAGAAGGCTTTATTAATCTGAGTCATGAGGAATTAACATCTTTCTCAATGAACATGAATTTGGCTATGACTCTTGAAGATCTGGAATTCTGTCAGAAATATTTTCGCGACACTGAGAAGCGGGATCCTTCTCTCACAGAATTACGAGTTATAGATACTTACTGGTCGGACCACTGCCGACATACTACATTTCATACAAAAATCCAGCAAGTTGAATTTGAGGAAGGGCCTTATAAGAATGCCTTTAAAGACGCCTATGGCGATTATAAAAAAGCACGCCAGGATGTATACGGAGATAGGCCTAAAAATGAGTGCTTAATGGACATGGCTACCATAGCCATGAAAAAAATGAGAAAACAAGGTTTGCTTAAGGATTTAGATGAATCAGAAGAAGTCAATGCCTGCAGTATAAAGGTGAAAGTTGATGTAGACGGAGAAATGCAGGATTGGCTGGTTATGTTTAAAAACGAGACTCACAATCATCCTACAGAAATTGAGCCCTTTGGTGGCGCATCCACTTGCCTTGGTGGTGCCATTCGCGATCCGCTTTCTGGTAGATCTTATGTTTACCAAGCCATGCGCATAACTGGCAGCGGCGACCCCAGAACACCTGTTGACCAAACGATTACTGGAAAATTACCGCAAAGAAGAATAACAACAGAAGCAGCTGCAGGTTACAGCTCCTACGGAAACCAAATTGGAGCTTCTACAGGCCAGGTGGTTGAAATTTATCATCCAGGTTATGTTGCCAAACGAATGGAGCTGGGTGCTGTTATTGCTGCAGCGCCCCAGGAAAACGTAGTTCGTCTACAGCCTGAAGCGGATGACTTGATTATATTAGTTGGTGGTCGAACTGGTAGAGATGGATGCGGAGGTGCAACGGGATCTTCCAAGGTTCAAGATGAAGAATCTCTATACACAGCAGGAGCAGAGGTTCAAAAGGGCAATCCTCCCATAGAAAGAAATATAGTAAGATTGTTCCGGGATCCCAAAGTAACCAGAATGATTAAGAAGTGCAATGACTTTGGAGCTGGCGGTGTTTCTGTAGCTATTGGCGAACTTGCACCAGGCCTGGACATTAATTTGGATTTAGTACCTGCAAAATACGAAGGCTTGGATGGAACAGAGCTGGCTATTTCAGAATCACAGGAGAGAATGGCTGTAGTTATAGCACCAGAAGATGGTGAAGCCTTTATTCAGGCTGCACGAAACGAAAATGTAGAAGCTACCATAGTAGCCCGGGTTACCGATACCAACCGCCTGAAGATACGATGGAGAGACTCTTATATCGTTGATATCAGCCGAGATTTTCTTGATACTAACGGCGTAGAGCAACGTACAAATGTGTTTGTAGAATCTCCGTCAAAAGAAAAAAGCCCACTTATGGGCTCTAGTGATGAGAATCCTAGTTTTACACAGAACTGGAAAGAAAATTGGTTATCCAATATACAATCATTGAACGTATGCAGCCAGCGAGGTCTAATTGAACGTTTTGACAGCACTGCTGGTGCGCCAACGGTCCTTCTCCCGTTAGGCGGCAGGCAGCAGCTGACACCGGCGGAAGGTATGGCAGCTAAAATCCCGCTGCTAAAAGGGGAGACCAACACTGCTACTTTGATGTCCTTTGGATTTAATCCGGAACTATCCAGCTGGAGTCCCTTCCACGGAGCAGTATATGCAGTAGTTGAGGCGGCTGCAAAAATAACTGCCATGGGTGGCGATTATCGTAATATACGACTGACTTTTCAGGAATTCTTCGAAAGATTAGGTGACGATCCTAAAAAATGGGGCAAACCCTTTGCATCCCTGTTAGGGGCTATTCATGCACAGAAAAGCATGGGTCTTCCAGCTATTGGCGGAAAAGACAGTATGTCAGGTACCTTTGAGGATATAACAGTGCCTCCTACCTTGGTTGCTTTTGCTGTTACCACGGGGGATGCAAGAGAAATCAAGTCGCCAGAGTTTAAATCCACCGATAGTGTTGTGGTTTTACTGGAACTGAATAGGGATAAAAATGACTTGCCGGACTTCGGTCAGCTTGATAAGAACTATACTCACGTTTTGAGCTTAAATCAAGAAGGAAAAATCAGAGGAATTCATTCCGTTCGCAACGGAGGAATTGCAGAAGCTATCAGTAAAATGTGCTTCGGTAACCGCATAGGTTTTGCATTTGACCCTGTGGCAGAATCTTTCCTATATCAGCCGCTTTATGGTTCACTTTTGCTAGAGGTTTCTGCAGATGAAAATCTTTCTGAATTGTTTGAGGGGCTTAAGTATCAGAAGATGGGTAATACCCAGGATGAATTTGCAATTACAATCAACGGAGAAAACCTCTCCCTGCATGATGTATTTGAAGCCTGGGATAGTCCACTGGAATCTGTTTTCCCAGTCCATGTTACTCACTCTCAGGAAAAACCGGAAGTATTCAATTATAAAAACCGTTATACTCATTCACCAGCAATTTCTGTTTCGGCGCCAAGGGTGTTCATACCAGCTTTTCCAGGTACTAACTGCGAGTATGATGCAGCCTATGGCTTTGAAAAGGCAGGAGCAGTAACTGATGTAATGGTAATGCGAAATCTCACTGCACAAGAAATTAAAGATTCATTACGTGAAATGGCTAAGCGTATTAGAAACTCTCAGATTCTTATGATTCCTGGCGGATACAGCGGTGGCGATGAGCTTTTCGGTTCAGGTAAGTTTATTGAAGCGGCCTTCCGCAACCCTGAAATGAAAGATGCGGTTATGGAACTTTTAAATCAGCGTGATGGATTAATCCTAGGCATTAGCAATGGCTTCCAGGCATTGATAAGGTTGGGTCTTGTTCCCTATGGTGAAATTAGGGATATAGGGAGCAATTCCCCAACATTGTCATGTAACACCATTGGGAGACATATGTCTAGAATGGTACAAACTCGAATTTCATCGGTACTATCTCCATGGCTGTCACAAACAGAACTTGGTACCATTCACACTATTCCTGTATCTCATGGAGAAGGAAGGTTTGTGGCGGATTCAGCAATATTAAAGGAATTGGCAGCTAAGGGTCAAATAGCAACCCAGTATGTAGATCTGGAAGGAAATCCAACAAATGTATTCCCATACAATCCAAACGGTTCAATTGCAGCCATTGAAGGTATTACCAGCCCCGATGGCAGGGTCTTTGGTAAGATGGGTCATTCCCAAAGAATTGGTGCTAATGTAGGAGTAAACGTTCCAGGAGAAAATGACCAATTGATCTTTGAATCAGGTGTACATTACTTTAAGTAATCGCCTATAATATTTGTTCTGTCATTCCCGAGCATCCTGTCATTCCGAGCGTAGTGAGGAATCTTGGAAAGACCCTTTGCTATCGCTCTGGATGACATAGAAACTGTCATTCCGAATGTAGTGAGGAATCTTTTTGTGTTAAGTGTATATCGAAACGAGGAGGGGGCCAAATGTTAAAAAGCAAGCACTTTATTCCAGTTATTGCAATGGTTTTATTACTTTTCCTACTAACAGGGTGTGAACTATTTCCTACTGAGGAAGCCTTGTTAGCTCCACCTCTAATGGAGCCGGTTGAAGTATCCTATAGTACTGTTAAGGCTAAAAGAGGTGATATTGTAAAAACCATTCAAGGCTCGGGAACTTTTGTATCCATCGACAGCAAATTTTTCTTTTTTGAAGCCCGAGGCGGCAGATTAAAGGAAATCTTCGTTAGACAAGGAGACGAAATTCAAAAAGGTGATTTGCTGGTTGAACTTTACACTGACGATATAGAATTCGAGATCGAAAGACAGGAGCTTAACTTAAAGAAAGTAAGGCTTAATTACAATCAGCTAAAGGCAGCAAATGCAAGCTCTTACGATCTAAATAAGGCATCTATTGACATTCAACTTGCCAAGTTGAGCTTGGAAAGCTTGAAGAAACAGAAAGAGCAAACTCAGTTGATTAGTGATGTTGATGGTGTTGTAACCTATATGGATACCCGCTTACAACCAGGTGATATGATTGGCACTTTTCAAAAGATAATTCGTGTTGCCAATCCACAAGAATTGTACCTGGCTTATACTGGCAGCAACACCTCCAACTTTGCCATGAATGCAGAAGTAGATGTTAATATTGACAAAGTGTCTTACAAGGGCAGGGTTATCTCTACTCCATCCAGTGTTCCTCCAGATGGTGATGATGCTTTGAAGGATATTGTTGCCATCGAAGTGACGGATCTTCCAGAGGATGTGACAATGGGTGCAAC
>CAYFSR010000040.1:0-16954 GCA_964345785.1 uncultured Eubacteriales bacterium
TATTCACTAAATATGACATCATTGCTTGTTATGCCATACTTAAGCTTTGTACTGTATTCCAGGATGCGATTTATTACCCTTTCTCGATCCTCTCCCTTTAGCAGTGTCGGTTGATAATCATTAATATTGCTTTGAGAGGAAACGCTGCAAGCATACACTGTTCCTTCATTGTCAATAAGCTCTCCATTTTGGAAAGTAAAACGACCTTGAAAAATAAATGTATCCTTATCCTTAGGATTTCCATGACCACCAAAACAGAAATTAGCCAGACTATAGACTATGTATTTACCCTTATACTTATCTATCCCTTGCATTACGTGAGGATGATGACCTACAACTATATCAACCCCTTGATCTATGCAGAACCTTCCCAGCTCCATCTGTACTGAAATTGGATAATTGGATGATTCTTCGCCCCAGTGAAAGGAAACAATAACCAGATCTGCATTATCTCTAGCTTCTGCAATATCCTTTTCGAGAGCGTCCTGTATATTCAGATTCCAGGCAACATATCCGATGCTGGCTATAGTAATGCCTTTTGTTTCATAATAAGCTATATGACCTTCGCCAGAATATTGTATACCAGCTTGCTCCAATGTTTGTAATGTTTCTTGGAAACCTACGTCCAAGTAGTCGTATATATGATTATTAGATATATTAACCATTTCAACGCTGCCTTCGGTTAAAATATTCACCATAGAAGGATCTGCTTTAAAACGATATCTTTTATCTGCTTTCTTTTTAGAAGTTGTAAATGTAGTTTCTAGATTTACCAAAGTTAAATCATCATTTTCAAAAAGGTGTTTAACGCCTTCAAAAAAGTATGAATCATCCCTCCCTACCCTTTCATATCGATCTGGAAATGAATTGGTATATGTAAAAGTTTCATCAGTTCCTATGGTTACATCTCCAGCAAAAGAGATTAATATCTCCACTGGCTCTGCTGTAGGCACCTCAGTGGGGTCAGGATTCACGCTAGGTGTTTCTGAAGGGCTGGGGCTAGGAGTCACTGGAACTTATGTCGTTTTGTCTACAAGCTCTGGAGATTTTGTAGGGCCATTAGCATACTGCCTAACAGGATCTATTAACTCTATAGCTAATAGACCTATTCCCAATACCACTACAATTACAAGTAATATAACAATTAATCGATTTAGCATTTGCTCACTTCCTTTACTGGTTGGTGCTAGGCGATATGTGCTAGGTAATTGATGACCTCTAGCCTATTTTTCAAATGGATACAATTTCGGGATACCTTCATTCATACACCCCATAAATAAAGTATCATATCCGATAACGATTTCCTCATCTGTGGGAATCACTAGCACCTTCAAAAGTTTATCTCCTACTTTATTGCTTACGGCTATGACCATTTCCTGTTTGCGAAGTTGATTCTCATCTTTTATTTCAAAATTAAAATTTCTCATGAACGATAGGATTCTTGCTCTTATATAACCTTCATTTTCACCAATTCCTGCAGTGAAAACTATAGCATGAGCTTCTGGCAGCGTAGCCCAGTAGGCTCCTATATATTTGGCAACACGATAAGAATATATGGATAAAGCGGCATCAGCAATAAGTTCTCCATCTATAGCTCTTTGTCTGATTTCTTGCATCATGGATACGCCCGTTAAAGCTTTCAAGCCACTTTCCTTATTTAAAGCAAGCATGACGGTTTCATAGGCTTTATCCAAAGTCAACTCCTTGTCTTCCACTAACCTGTTTGCTACGTGAGAAATTAAAGCAGGGTCAATGTCCCCTGTACGAGTACCCATCACCAGGCCTTCTAGAGGAGTGAATCCCATACTTGTATCTACGGATTTTCCATTTTCAATTTTTGTTATACTGCAGCCGTTACCTAAATGAACAGTAATACCACTAAATTGGTCATATGGAATGTTCAGAAAACGCGCAGCTCTCTTTGCTACAAACAAATGAGAAATCCCATGAAAACCATATCTACGCACACCATATTCCTGATACCAGTCATTTGGAATAGCATAGCGAAAAGCAGATTCCGGCATAGTGCTATGGAAGGCTGTATCAAACACAGCTACATGAGGTACATCAGGCAAAAGCTTCACTGCTTCTTCTATACCAGTTAGATTTGGAGCATTATGGAGAGGTGCCAAAGGTATCAATTCGCCAATTGTTCGTATTACCTGTTCGTTGACTAGTACGCTTTCGGAATATTTACTGCCTCCATGAACCACTCTATGCCCTACTCCGCAAATAGCATCCATAGGTATATTGTTTTTTTCAAGTTCCTGGAACAGCAAAATCAAAGCTTCTTTATGTGAAGCAACTGGTACCTGGACCTTATGTCTTACATTGTTCACATCATACTTTAATAAACTTCTGCCTACGTCGCCTACCTCTTCTACAATTCCGCTAAGCTGAGATGTTAAGGAATTGCCTTCAATCCTTTGAAAAAGGTTGAATTTTAATGATGAACTGCCACTGTTTAAAGAAAGTATATACTGCTCCATAGAAACCCCCATAATTTTTGATTTTACTTATTTTTTATTTTTTCACATACTATCAAGCCAATGTGTAAACTGCAAAACTTATTTTAAATCGCTTTTTATAATTTCTTCAACTTCTTTAATAAGTTCCTCTACCAGATCTTCTTCTTTTACCTTACGGATAATTTCACCTTTTCTAAATATAAGTCCTTCGCCGTTTCCTCCAGCTATACCAATATCTGCTCGTCTGGCTTCTCCAGGACCGTTCACTGCACAACCCATTACAGCTATCTTAATATGCTTTTTTACAGCAGCCAGTCTTTCTTCAACCTCCTGAGCAATTTTTATTAAGTCCAACTGGGTACGACCACAGGTAGGGCAAGAAATTAGCTCAATGCCTTCCTTTATATGACCCAGGGATTTTAAAATTTCCTTACCTACAATAACTTCTTCTACTGGATCACCAGTAAGAGATACACGAAGAGTATCGCCTATCCCCTCTGCTAATAACGCTCCTATACCCACACTTGATTTTATAGTTCCTTTTCTAAATGTACCGGATTCTGTTACACCTATATGAAGTGGATAATCCACCTTTTTTGATATCAAACGATAACATTCAATCATTTCCATAACATCGGATGATTTCACTGAGATAGCAATATCATGAAAATTCAATTCACGCAGTATATCTACATGTCGCATTGCACTCTCTACCAGAGCTTCTGGGCATACACCACCATATTTTTGCAATATATCTCTTTGCAAAGAACCTGAATTAACGCCAATTCGAATAGGAATTCCCTCATCCTTAGCAGACTGCACCACAGCCTTTACCTTTCCCTTATTTCCAATGTTACCTGGGTTAATTCGCAATTTGGCCACTCCATTTTCTATGGACTTAAGTGCCAGCCTATAGTCGAAATGAATATCTGCTACCATGGGAATATGAATTTGAGGTATGATTCTGGCTAATGCTTCAGCTGCTTCTATATCAGGCACTGTGCTGCGGATGATATCACAGCCCGCTTCCTCAAGCCTGAGGATCTGGGCTACCGTCGACTCAACATCTCTAGTATCTGTATTAGTCATTGATTGAACGGTAACAGGCGCGTCTCCACCGATGGCTTTATTACCTACAATAATTTGTCTAGTCTTTATTCTATACATACGCTGCCCTCCTGTATTTTTACGAAACACTTGTCCCTTTTAATTTATTGATAACCTCGCTTATTATCCATTCCGGTGTAGAAGCTCCTGCTGTTACACCAATTATTCCCAAGTTCAGGTCTACTATAAGCTTATCAGGAATTTCATCAACGTTCTCTACAAGTATAGTATTCTTGCAATTTTCACTGCAGATTTCGTATAGTTTTTTTGTATTGGAGCTATTTTTCCCTCCGATAACCACCATCAAATCTGCCTTTTTTGAAACACTATGAGCACTTTCCTGCCTTTCTCTAGTGGCACTGCATATTGTATTAAAAGCTAGTACATCTTTACTAAGCTTGGATACAGCTTTCAGGGTCTTTTCATAATTTACTTGCTTTTCTGTAGTTTGTGACAATACACAGACTTTATCTGGAAGATTCTTTAATTCTTCTCCAGTTTTTGTTATTATAGCTGTATTGTCGCACCAGCCGTTGATTCCTACCACCTCTGGGTGATTTGGATCACCTACAATTACAATTAGATAGCCCTCATCATAGTATTTTCTGGCTTTTCTTTGAATGCTTGTTACGTATGGGCAAGTAGCATCCACAATGGAAGCACCAGTTTCCTTTATTTCATCTAAAATATCAGAACTGACACCGTGAGAACGAATTACCACTGTATCCTCCGTTGACAGATTTTCAATATAATCATTGTCTATTGGATAAATTCCTTGTTCCTGTAGACTCTCCACTACATCCTTATTATGGATGAGAGGGCCTAAGGTATAGACCTTGGATTTCTTATCTTTATTTGTATCGACGGTCATTTCTACCGCACGTTTCACTCCAAAGCAAAACCCTGCATTCTCAGCAATGATTATCTGCCTGGACATATGCATTTTCCTTTCATTTAGCTGTTGTTTAAAGAGTTACAAATAACAGCATTTACATTAACTTATATTATACAGTATAACTACATGTTTTCATAGAAAAAAGAGAACAATTACATCCTCATGATGCAACTGTCCTCTTGCTGTTATTCACTACAAAATATAAATCGTATGTAACGAGCCTTTGCGGGAACGAATATATTTATTTTTTTCACTCGTTAGCCAAATGATACTGGAATAATTCCAGGCTTTCTCCATTCGGGCCTTTAAAGAAGATATTACTAATTCCATTAAATAAATATGGATTGTCCCTTTTCTCAGGAGTATTAAAAGCTACATTCTTATCTTTCAAGTTATCTATTACCAAGTCAATATCGTCTACCTCAATGGCGATGTGGTCAACAGGACCTAACTTTCTATTTTTAATGCCAGAGGTGTCTGCTGGTTGAACCAGCTCGATAACAAGATTTCCTGCATTTACAAAGCCCAGCTTTGTAACTCCGCCAGGTACTGGAACCTCTCTTATATCCATATAATCAAAACCTAGCGTTTCTGTATAAAAATCCATGGAATTCGTCAAGTCCTCAGTATGTATGCCGATATGGGCCAAGCCCTTCATTTGATTTTTCATTATTTACCCCCTAAAATTATTTTCGATCGTTTATTAAGACAGCCTTAATCCTTCTGACACCAGCAGAAGAACTCTCTTCTTTTTTAATCTTGAATCGACCCAATTCACCTGTTCTACTTGCGTGAGGACCTCCACAAAGTTCTTTTGAGAAATCACCTATAGAATAGACCTTTACAATATTGCCATACTTGGATTCAAAAAGCCCAATAGCACCTGCTTTCTCGGCGTCCTCTAAAGGCATTTCTTCACATACAACCTCTATATCCTGGTCTATGATGTCATTTACAATACCTTCAACTATGTTAAGCTCATCCTTTGTTACCTTTCTTGAAAAGGAAAAGTCAAAACGAAGTCTTTCTGCTGTAATATTACTGCCTCTCTGCTCAACATCTTCTCCTAAGGTCTGTCTTAGTGCAGCTTGTAGAAGATGGGTAGCAGTATGCAGATTTGCAGTTTCCTCTGTATGATCAGCTAAGCCCCCTTTGAAGCGCTGAGCTGCACCAGCAGAAGATATTTCCTGATGCTTGCGGAAGCTCTCTTCAAAGCCTTTAATATCTATCTCATAGCCATTTTCCAAAGCCAATTCTTGAGTAAACTCTATGGGGTATCCAAAGGTATCATATAGCCTAAATGCATTAGGACCATCAATTACCTTTGCTTCACTACCAAGCCTTGAAATAAGCTTGTCGAATTCTCTAAGACCTTGCTTAATAGTTCTCTGGAAGCGCTCTTCTTCCAAAGCAAGCTCCCTCTTAATAAACTCTGCTTTTTTATTTAATTCTGGATACATAACACTATATTCATCAATAACTACCTGTGCTATTTCAGGGGTATTGCCCTCTGGGATACCAATTTGCAGTCCAAATCTAATGGCACGACGAATAAGCCTTCTAAGAACGTAGCCCTGATCAACATTAGATGGAGTAACACCTTTCTCGTCACCTAATATTAAGGTAGCTGTACGAATGTGATCAGCAACAATTCTATATGCTCGGATAGTATCTTCATCTTCTTCATATTTCTTATCAGCTAGTTCTCCAATTTTAGTCATTATACCTTGATACAAATCGGTATCGTATACTGAGTCTACACCTTGCAAAACTGCAATGGTACGCTCCAAGCCCATGCCTGTATCAACGTTTTTCTGGCTGAGCGGTTCATACTTTCCATCAGATGTTTTATTATATTCCATGAACACATCGTTCCAGATTTCAACATACTTACCACAGCTGCAAGAAGGGTTGCAATCAGGACTGCATTTATCCTTGCCTGTATCCATGAACATTTCTGTATCCGGACCACATGGACCTGTTGTGCCAGCAGGGCCCCACCAGTTATGTTCTTTGGGAAGGAAAAATATATGGTCTTCCTCTACCCCGTGAGAACGCCAGTGATTATATGATTCCATATCCCGTGGAGCATCCTCATCTCCTTCAAATACAGTAAAATATAGTTTCTCTTTAGGCAGATTCAACCATTTTTCTGAGGTTAAGAACTCCCAGCTCCAAGCAATGGCCTCTTCCTTAAAATAATCACCTAAAGACCAGTTGCCCAGCATTTCAAAAAAAGTACAGTGGGTGGTATCTCCTACTTCTTCAATATCACCAGTTCGAATGCATTTTTGCACATTGGTCAGTCTAGTACCTTCTGGATGTTTAGCTCCTAACAAATAAGGTACCAATGGATGCATACCTGCTGTTGTGAACAACACTGTTGGATCGTTCTCTGGAATAACAGAAGCACTCGGAATAATAGCATGTCCCTTTTCTTTAAAAAAGGAAAGGAATTTATTCCTTAGTTCATTGGCTTTCAAATTAAAAACACTCCTTCGTAAATACTATTTCATAGCAATAACTTGCTTATCTTTTCCATAGCAATCATTAACTAGTATTATACAAATTTGCTCAAACGATGTCAATTACACCAGTAATTCCATAAATCTAATTGCTCCTCTGCATCGAGCTCTCCAATGCCTTTCCATCTTACTTATAATGCAATTGCTTTTTGGTGACATATGAGCAAACTCCTTGTCGTTTATCATAACCCCGGTATGGGTGATAATGCCTCTTGATATGGAAAAGTACACCAGATCAAGGGCTTGCAGGTCATCTAGGGACACTTGCACAGCATTTAGCTTTCTTAAACTTCTGATATATCTTTGAGGATCTATAACATACCAATCCTTACTAATCTCGCTACCATCGTCCGATGGTAAGTAAATCCCAAAATTTTGATAAAAGTGAACTGCAAACCCTAAGCAATCCATGCCTTTCATAGTCCTTCCATTATGCAAAAAGGGTACTACTTTATATTGTTCAAGTACTTTCTTAATATTTTCAATTCTATTATCTTCACTCACTGCAAAGCAGCTCCTTTCACATCCTAGAATACCAGCATATGCGGAGCTGACTATTTTGTTAAAAGTAGGCAGTTAGTTTTCTAGCCTAATTTAGTGCAAATAACAATTTACAAGGATTTAAAATTAATTTTGCGAAAAACATGAAAATTATCGAATAATATGGTATTGTATATCAGGACTGTCATACATAATACTTTATTTAATATAGGAGGTTCACCATCTTGGAGCGCCCTGGTTTTGACAATAGTAAATACCTCGAAGAGCAAACTCAAGAAATATTAAAACGGGTAGAACATTTTGATAAAAAACTCTACCTGGAATTTGGCGGAAAGCTCTTTTTCGATTACCATGCAGCAAGAGTTTTACCCGGATACGACCCTAATGTAAAGGTGCATTTGTTGCAAAAATTAAAGGATCAAGCTGAGATTATCCTTTGCATCCACGCAGGCGACATAGAAAGAAGGAAAATGCGAGCCGACTTTGGCATCACTTACGAAATGGATGCATTAAAGCTAATTGACGATCTGCGCTCTTGGGATCTTGATATCTCTGGAGTAGTTATAACTCGTTATAAGGATCAACCTGCAGCTCGTTTGTTTAAGAATAACTTGGAACTGCGAAATATCAAGGCTTATGTACATAGGCCTACTCCCGGCTATCCTACTGACGTTAATGCTATTTTAAGTTCAGAAGGATTTGGCTCCAACGCATATATTGAAACTAAGAAACCTCTAGTAATAGTAACTGGACCCGGACCTGGCAGCGGCAAATTAGCCACCTGTCTTTCTCAGATCTATAACGATAGTCTGAGAGGGATCAATAGCGGGTATGCAAAATTTGAGACCTTCCCTATTTGGAATCTCCCCTTAAAGCATCCAGCAAATGTTGCTTATGAAGCAGCAACAGCAGACCTAAAGGACCTTAATATAATAGATCCCTTTCACTTGGAAGTCTATGGAGAGACTGCTGTAAACTATAATCGTGATGTTGAAATTTTCCCTGTACTGAAAAGAATTCTAGAGCGGGTATCATCTTCTGAATCCATATACCAATCTCCTACTGATATGGGGGTTAACCGTGCTGGCTTTGGTATCATTGATGACGAGGTAGTTCAGGAAGCTTCAAAACAGGAAATTATCCGCAGATACTTCCAATATCGAACCGACTATGCCAAGGGTTTGGAGGAAAAGGAGTGCTATACTCGTGTAGAAATGTTGATGGAAGATTTCAAGCTAAAGCAAGAAGATAGAGAAACCGTTTCTGCAGCGAGAAAGGTAATGCAGGATAAGTCAAAAAATGGTAAGGATAGCAAATATGGTGCCGCCATTAAGCTGAAAAGCGGAGAAATGGCTACAGGCAAGCGTTCCATCTTAATGAATTCTTCATCCAGCGTTATTCTGAATGCTATAAAAATGGTATCAGGTATTCCAGATAATATTCATCTGTTGTCACTTAATATCATAGAATCCATTCAGGGGCTTAAGGAGGATATTCTAAACGAGAAAAACACCAGATTAAACCTAGAGGAGACACTAATTGCTTTAGGAATTAGTGCTACCACCAACCCAACTGCTCGATTAGCGCTGACCAGCCTAAAAGATCTTTACGGATGTGAAATGCATAGCACTCATATTCTAACCTCAGCAGATGAATCAGCTCTTCATAAGCTTGGTATCAACGTAACATGTGATCCTACTTTCCCTTCTGAAGATTTGTATCTAGGCTAGACATAGACTTAATGAATGAAACAGAAAGCTATTAGTAGATCATTCATGAGTAAAATCTAAATATACTAGTAATAGCGGAGACATCTCCGCTATTTGTTACTCTAAGTTTTGTACTCAATAATTTGCACTTTAATTTAATGTTTTTCTAAATGTCTGTCTAAAAAATCATTTATATATTCTTGATATTGTTCATAGCTAAATAGGGCATTTAGCATTTCAACTAGATTATTAGCATTAAGCCGGGTAGGTAAATTAAGTTCCCTAAGCAGCACAGTTCTTAACCTATTGCTATCGCTCTTTCCGGACAATCCATCCCTATACAAATCCAGCTTGGTAATTTCTTTGTTGCCCTCTCTCTCCATTTTTCGCTTCTCATCAACAGCATAGTGCTGCTTATCTTCATTAAACGCAGCCTGTTCTTCCTCTGTACTCTCAATATTACAACCAGCATTCTTTAATGCTTTCAGGATAATATCCTGAGATACACCTTCTACGCCTTTTAATCCCTCTTTACCAGGAGCACTTTTTCTTTTCTCCTTACCTGGGATTTCAGGGATATAAGCGTGTTTAATTTGCTCTGTGGGAATAAAAGTCTGAATATGTCTGCGGATGAGAAATCCAGCTCTATCCGAATCCGTAAGGATTACTATCCCTCGTTTTTCCGCAAGCAGCTTAATCATTTGCTTACGCTGTTTATCTTTAAATAAGGAAAAACCATGGGTGGGAATTATGAGACCGTGTATAAACTGTTCCAGTTTCATCTTATCATAAATTCCTTCTACAATAATGGCTTCCCTAATGATGATCATAAGCCTTTCATATGCCTGCTTTCTTTTTATAATGTATTAATTATAGCACATTTCATGTGAAATCATATAAATGTTCATCAAATTTCTTAGTGCGATACTTTTTCACTTTAAATAGCTAAACAGTTATAGTATAATGAAGAATAGAATTATTTTACAGGCCGTTATCCTACAGTTTACAATATTAAATTTTTACATATAGGGAGGATTTTAAAAATGGAAAGAGTTTATAATTTTTCAGCAGGTCCATCGGCACTCCCATTGCCAGTATTGGAAGAAGCCAGTAATCAGCTGGTTAACACCAACGGCTGTGGAATGTCTGTTATGGAAATGAGCCACAGGTCAAAAATGTTTTTGGATATCTATAATGAAGCTGAAAGCTTAATTCGACAGCTGATGGATATTCCGGACAATTACAAGGTTCTGTTTCTACAAGGCGGTGCTTCAACACAATTTGCCATGGTACCTCTTAATTTATTCACCAATAGCAAAAAAGCAGATTATGTCAATACAGGAATGTGGTCGAAAAAGGCAATTTCAGAAGCCAAAAGGTATGGTAGTGTCAACATCGTAGCTTCTTCTGAGGATACAACTTTCAATTATATTCCCGAACTAGATGAGTCGGTGTTTTCTAAGGATGCAGATTATTTCCATATAACTTTGAACAATACCATTTACGGAACGCGATTTACTAAATTACCAAATACCGGTTCCGTCCCACTAGTGACTGATGCGTCTTCCTGCATACTTTCCGAGGTTTATGATGTTAATAAATTCGGTGTAATTTATGCTGGGGCACAAAAAAACATAGGTCCTGCAGGATTGACAATTGTTATTATCCGGGAAGATTTAATTGGTAATGCAATGGAATCTACACCTACCATGCTTAACTATAAGATTCATGCAGATAATGACTCTATGTACAACACACCACCGACATTCGCTATTTATATGGCTATGCTGGTATTCCGCTGGTTAAAGAAAATGGGCGGTATCCCTGAGATGGAAAAACTTAATATAGAAAAAGCAAGCTTATTATATGATTATCTTGATGAATCAGCGCTGTTCAAAGGTACTGTTGATCCTAAGGATCGTTCTTTGATGAATGTGCCCTTCCTCCTTCCTTCAGATGAATTGAACCAGAAATTTATCAAGGAAGCTAAAGATGCTGGATTGGTAAACCTGGCAGGACACCGTTCAGTAGGCGGTATGCGAGCCAGCATATATAATCCAATGCCATTAGAAGGGGTCAAAGCCCTTGTTAGCTTTATGAAAGAATTTGAATGGAATAACAAGTAATTAAGAAGTTAGTTATTATACAGTTCTAGTAGGGGGTTTGAAATAATGTACAATATTAAGCTATTAAACAATATATCTGATGTCATTTACACACAACTGACACCAGAATCTTTTCAGATAACAGATGATTTGGAATCTGCCCATGGTATCCTGGTTCGCAGTGCAAGCATGCACAATATGAAGTTACCGCCCAACCTATTAGGTGTCGCAAGAGCAGGGGCAGGTGTTAATAACATACCTATCGATGAATGTACTAATCAGGGTATCGTTGTCTTTAACACTCCAGGAGCCAATGCCAATGCAGTTAAGGAGCTGGTTCTAGCTTCTCTATTTCTATCATCCAGAAAGATATATGATGGAATCGAATGGGTTAAAACTTTAAAAGGTAAGGGCAATGAAATACCCCAGCTAATTGAAAAAGGCAAATCCGATTTTACAGGTCCTGAAATTGCAGGTAAGAAGCTAGGAGTAATCGGTCTAGGGGCAATTGGAGCCCTGGTTGCCAATGGAGCTCAAGACATCGGCATGGACGTAACCGGTTACGACCCATATATATCGGTAAAAGCCGCCTGGAGCTTGTCCCGTGCTGTTCATCAAGCTGACAATTTAGATACTTTGCTTGCAGAATCAGATTACATCACCATTCACATACCTTTAACTTCAAACACTAAAGACTACCTTAACAAGGAATCCTTCGCTAAAATGAAGAAAGGTGTTCGTTTACTGAATTTCTCCAGAGGAGAGTTGGTAAATACAGAAGACTTATTGGATGCAATTGAAGATGGCATAGTAAGCACCTATGTTACTGATTTCCCCAATGAGCATCTTCTTGATTGTGAGAATGTAATACCAATTCCCCACCTTGGTGCATCTACGCCGGAATCTGAAGACAATTGTGCTATGATGGCCTCTCAGCAATTGAAAACCTATATTGAGACAGGGAACATCATCAACTCGGTGAACTTCCCCCATTGTGAGATGCCTATAGCGGAACTTCATCGTATTACCGTTGCCCATAGGAATGTACCTAATATGGTAAGCCAGATTACAACTTGCTTGGCCAACAATAATATAAATATTGACAATATGATGAATAAAAGCAAGGGCAATGTGGCTTATACCATTATTGATATAGACGGTATTGCTCCAGCTGAATTGCTCCAAAATATATTTGACATAAACGGTGTAATTAAAGTTCGCATGATCCCATAAGACAAAAGTTAGTAGCACAAAGGCTGCAGTTCATTCAAAGCTGCAGCCTTATTTATTTCACTCTTATAATTCTTACAATCAGGTTTTGATAAATGGCTCAAGAATTATATTATCATATACTGTGGAATTCTTATTCTTCATTCTATTAACTAAAGTCTCTGCAGCCACTTCTCCGATTTTTTGGGCGGGTTGTATTATAGAAGGGATTTTTATGTTCATTAAACCAGTATTATCCACTGCATCAAAGCATACTACATATAAATCATTGGGGATGGTTAAACCCTTATCCTGAGCTGCCTTGATAGCACCGTAGGCCAGATAGTTGTTTGCCGCTAGCACGGCATGTGGCCGCTTTTTACGATTCAACATTGCCATCATCATTTTGTATCCACTTTCTATCTGAAAATCACCAACTCCGATATATTTATCGTTTATACTCAGACCATGGCTTACCATGGCATTTTTCCAGCCCTGCAATCTCTTAATCGCTGAGGTTTCATGGAGGTTGCCTGTTAAAATGGCTATTTCTTTATATCCTTTTTGAATTAGGTGAGTAGTTAGGTCATAGGAGGCTTTTTCGTTATCGATGGTAACGTAATTATATTTAAGCTCTACATCTGGCAGATTATCTACAAATACCACTGGAAGTCTTCTATTGATAATATTATGAAAATACTTTTTTTCTTTGCCCACGGTGGCAAGAATAACTCCATCAACTTGTTTTTGAATCAACAAATTCATGTATTCCTGTTCCATTTTTTGATCATAATCACTGTTGCAAAGAATAGTTAAATAATTGTTGTTTTTAGCTACCATAGTAGCACCTTTAGTAAGTAAATTAAAAAAATTATTAGATAAGTCCGGAACAACGACGCCAATAGTCATGCTATTTCGCTTGCGTAAACTTCTGGCAATTTCATTTGGACGATAATTAAGTTCCTCTACTGCCTCTAAAACTCTTCTTCTCGTATCGTCACTAACCCGGTCTTTTTCGTTAATAACCCGAGATACAGTTGAAACAGAAATGCCCAAATGTTTTGCAATGTCAGCAAGCTTTACAGTCATTATTATTCCCACCTTTTATGATATAGTATTTTTGATATTTCCTGTCCACAATTAGACCTTATTATATTATATTTTACAAAGTAAAGTCAATTAATTTAGAATTGGTAAATACAATGTTGACTAAGTGTAAAAGAAACATTCCAAGGCAGTGAGATAAACTCCCTATACCTTGGAATGTCTTGGTAATTTAAGCTTAAATTTATTTAATTTTCTCTTTAAGATCCTTAAGACAAAGTGCTACCATCTCTTCCCCTATTTCTGGTGAAGAATCAACAGCTTCTTGTATAAACCATTCATCACTTTCGTGTAAACGGTCCAGTTGTACTGTTTCCGGATAAAGAGCACTTAGTATGGAGCATTCATATTTACCTGCATGATCATAGCCCGTAGCATTCTGTATTTCCTTGCTGATAGCAGGTAATACAGTAATCCAATCCCAAGGGTTATCATTACCATCCAATGATTCGTAGAATTCCTGGTTTGTATTATCTCCCCACCATCCAATGCCACGCTTTTCTTCCAGAAACTGAAATGTAAGCTTCTTAGCAGCCTTCATGCAGCTTAAAGTCATAGGAAGCAGGTTTTCCTGCTCATATTGGTGCTGTATGAGGATATATATATTTTGCCACCCCCCATATAAAAAGGATTTTAGAATATGATACATGTTCTGTTCAAATACATCAACATCAACATGAACTGTACCCTTTTCAGGTCCAGCTACTGCCCAGCTGGAAGGCCCATACCATACTGGAGGAGCTATTACCATTTCAACTTCCATTTCCAACCTTTCTAAAAGCCCCTGGGCGATAAGGGTATCACAACCGAAGGAACAATGAGGTCCGTGGTATTCAATGGTACCTACTGGTATTACGAGAGGAGTTTTATTGGCTTTTGCCTTCTCTATTTCTCTTGGAAATATGCTTTCAAGTCTCATTACTAATCCTTCTCTCTATTAAAAATCTAGTTCGTGGATCTTACCAATGGGGTTACATAGACTTTCATAGCCGTCTTCTGTTACAACAATGCCTTTTTCCCAACGTAATCCAAAAGAACTACCGGAAACAAAGGTGTCTACCTGGAAGGTCATGTTAGGAGCCAGGTTATACGGAGAAGAAGTCTCCATCCATGGAGCTTCTACTTCGATCATGCCTGTGCCATGACAAGGTCCATAGACAAAGTTATCTTTATAGCCTCTAGCTACAAATAAATCATAATAGCCCTTTGCAATATTCTTTGCAGGTACACCGGCTTTAATCTGTTTTTCTGTCCATTGATGAGCTTCCAAACCAAACTCTACTAATTCTCGTTTTTCATCTGTTAATTTACCTACACATATAGGAATACCAATACTAGGTGAATAGCCATCTATCTTAGCAGATAGGTTAAGCTGAACTAAATCGTCTTTTTCAATGGTTCTATATGAAGACCTTGAAATAGCATGACGTGTTGAAGCTTCGCTGAATACATACATGGGAAGGCCTTCGTATTCTGCTCCATTTTCATAAATAACCTTTTGTGCAATACCCACCATTGATAATTCAGTAACTCCAGGTTTAAGGTTTTTTAGAACTTCATCGATTGCCAATTCTACAATTCTGAAACCTTCGCGCAAACAGGCTATTTCGTTTTCAGACTTGATACTTCTTAAGTTAACCATAATATCCTTTACTTCAATAATCTCAGCATTTGGATATTCTTCTCGTAAGCTTTCCATCATAACTACATTAGTATCCAGGAAGCTGCCAATTCCGATTCGGATGTTGTCACCAGTAACTCCCATATCCCTGAAAACATCCCTAAAGGTATTAGGCTTAAACTCTGGATATGCAGGATCTGCTGATTCGCGGTAAGCAAGGAGTGGATAGATTTTGTCAATTTTTGCAACGTCGGATGCAAAAATAATACATTCGGGACCGACAAGAAGAGAAGCTTGGCCATCAGGTGTAATTGCTACACCTGTTCTTTCAAACACTGGCCAAAACCCACTGAAATAACGTGCATTTGCATAGTCTGCTTCGTTTGAGTTTACGAGGAAAACATCCAATTTTTTTTCAGCTACCAGTTTTGCTGCCCTCTTCACCCTGTCTTGATACTCATAATCCGGAATTCTTATTCTACTCATGTGTTAATTCCCCCCATTTTTTATTTTGTTTTATTAAAAACATTATTAAATTCATATATCCGTATCAAAGTTGCTAAATTACTTGGAATTCAATGCTTCAATTTTACATTTCATCTTATGTGATTGTTCTGGGCTTAGTAAACCTATCTGTACATTAAACTCTACTTTTTCCCCAGCTGGTAAGGTTTCTACATTTCCTAATTCTTTTTCTTCTAGATAACCTCTGTGACCTGCAGTAGCAGGTAAAACTATGCCTATAGCATCCTCGTCCTTGGTTCGAGCTATCCAACGAACTCCGTATTTTAACTGAGAAGGTCGGTGAGATACATAGTTGGAATATCCATCAGGATGTAGTTGCATGGTATGTGCAACGCCATTTTCATCTTCATTGTATTCAATAATGAAAACCAATTCTGGATCGTATGCCTGGGCCGGATCGATCACGTGATGAAGCTCAGGCTCTGACTTCAATTCATTTGCGTACTTAATTAATTCTGCATATTTGGGATCTGCATGCATTTCATCAGGGAAATCGGCATAGATTTTAACCTTTTCAGATGTATAATCAGCTGTATAAATAATTTCGCTGTTGTTTACTGGCAGGAAATTGATATGCATGAGATACATAAGTTCCATATCAGTATTTTTTAGATTTTCGATAGACATAGAAACGTCTAGAAGAGAGGAGTTCTCGTACACTTTAATTTTCGGTACTGCCATATGATTACAAGTAAAACCAACTACATGATGAAAGCTTCCACTAAGAGTTATGTATTTTCCTTTTTCGTCTTCCCCTGCTTGCAGCCAGGCTTTTTGATATCCAGCATTGGGAAGTTCGCCATGTTGGGGATGAGTGTCCCCTTCTGCAGGGTTTCCCATAGCAGTTGCACCGCAGTGTAACAAGAAAGCACCATATGTTTCACCAAAGCTTACATTTGGAATAGGCTTATCGAACATGGATTTCATAGTAAGGTTTTTACCTAGAAAACTGCAATCCCAGATTTGCTGACCTTGATAAGGCAATGTTACAATGTACCCCAAATTGTTTTCAATTCGAAGTGCATGAACACCAGTATCGAATAGGTATACATAAGCCTTTAGATTGCCATTTTGTACAATCAATTTTTCCCGCTCTGAGAAAAAGCTTTTGTCTAGGTTCACGGTAATAGTACTCATTACTGCTCTCACCTCTCGATAATATTTTGTTGTAAAAACGTTATTATA
>CAYFSR010000041.1:0-16599 GCA_964345785.1 uncultured Eubacteriales bacterium
TATATGCTGTATAGTTTTCAAGATAAAGTAGTTTTGACACCTAAATCATAATATAAGTCATGTATAACATAATATTATTTGCATTTATCTATTTATCATTTTTATAAGGGAGCTTGGAGAATGAATATTACAAATCGATTTCGTATGAAGGACTTATATGACTATTATGAGAACCACATGGATCGTTGTCCTTTCATGCAGGTAGTTGAAGGTGGTAGTGATGCAACCGTAATGATACAAGGTCAGGAAAAAATTATGATCGGATCAAACAATTATCTGGGCCTGACCAGTAATCCACTAGTCAAGGAAGCCGCGATAAAAGCGGTTGAAAAGTATGGAACAGGTTGCACTGGTTCCAGACTCTTAAACGGGAACCTAGATCTACACGAGCAACTTGAACATGAGTTGGCAGAGTTCCTTGGCAAGGAGGCTGTAATTGTTTTCAGCACCGGGTTCTTCTCTAATTCCGGTACTATTTCCACTTTGGTTGCTTCAGATGATGTTTTAATATGCGACCGGGATAATCATGCAAGTATCGTTCAAGGCTGCCTTATGTCTAGAGCACCGATGAAAAGATACCAGCACAACGATATGGAAGGCCTTGAAAAGTTTCTAGCCGCTTCCGATCCAGAGAAAGAACGTTACATCATAACAGATGGAGTTTTCAGCATGTTTGGAGATATATGCAATCTACCTGAAATCCATAGACTGGCTAAAAAATATGGTGCTTCTGTCATCGTGGATGATGCTCACAGTTTAGGTGTTTTAGGTGAAAACGGCCGTGGCACAGAAGAACACTATGGTATGGAAAATAGTGTGGATGTCTTAACTGGAACCTTTAGTAAATCCTTTGCCTGTGTAGGTGGTTTTGCTGCATCTACTAAAGAGGTGGTGCGCTTCCTTAAAGCTACCTGCCCATCATTTATTTTTACAGCCAGCCTGCCACCGGCATCAGTAGCTACTGTTATTGAATCCCTGCGCATTATGAAAGCAGAGAAAGACAGAATTAAGAATTTGTACAAAATTGCAGATAGAGTCAGGAATGAGCTGAACTCCATGGGATATAACACCGGTGGAAGCCAAACCCCTATCATACCAATATTAATTGGCGATAGAGATAAGACTATAGCTGCTTGGGAATATCTATTTGATCGAGGAATATTCTGTAATGTTTCCATCAGCCCTGCAGTACCAGTGGGCAGCGATCTTCTAAGAACAAGCTATATTGCTACACATACAGATTCACAGATAGATCGTGTATTGGAAGTATTCAGGGGATTGAAGAAAGATGTGTTGTTTGATATTTGAGTTGATAATGAATGCGAGATACGGGATACTAGATATGTTAGTACGAAGTGATTGTTTGATACTGGATACTAGATAATGGTAGTACGAAATGCTAAGATTAATGAAAGAGCTGACATGTCAGCTCTTTCTGTTAATCTAATACCAGGTTTTATTCTACTAATATCCTGTATACCGTATCCCGTATCCCTTATCCCTATCGTTCTACTAGTATCCAGTATCCTGTACCATCTTTAGACTACTCCACAAAACTTACCTTCCCCATATCCGGTTCATGTGGCTTTCCAGGTTCTTGTGCGTATCCTAACAACACAGACATGCCAAAATCATAGCCTTCAGGGAAACCTAGACGTTGCTTCAATTCATCAGCACGTTCTTCTGATAGGCACAATCTGGTCATCCCACAAATCACATTGTCGATTCCCAAGGATGTAGCTGCTAAGGCAATATTTTGTGTAACTATGCCACAATCCAATAGCTCACTGCCAGGGTTTTCACTTTTAGGCACGGCTATAACTATCATACAAGGAGCGTTGTAATACAGCTTTCCACCTCGTGACATAATACGCTCATAAGTGCTTTTGTCTTCCATGTTCGCTATAATGCGCATTCCTTCCGCTTCCATGTCTTGAATCAATTCTTTGTTTTTTACCACAA
This sequence comes from uncultured Eubacteriales bacterium, assembly GCA_964345785.1. Lineage (GTDB taxonomy): Bacteria > Bacillota > Clostridia > Caldicoprobacterales > DTU083 > UBA5454. Next base: position 1,963 of record CAYFSR010000041.1, read on the forward strand.
TCACATGCCATCTTTGTAGATTCATAGCACTGGGGGCTGCTACTGCAGCATTGGCTATGGTACGCAGGTCTTCATCGGATGGTGTTTTGTCAGTATATGCTCGACATGAATACCGCAGTAGCATTGTTTTGATAGTTTCGTTAGTCATAATAACAAATCTCCTTTACTTTGCTTTAGCATTAATTACTGTTTTTACTATGCTTATTTTGCAAGACCGAGCGTGATTTATGTAAAATATTACAAAGAAAAAAGCTCTTCCTGAGTAACTAACTTATAGCCTTGTTCGGTTAGAACATTAGAGGTAGCCTTATTGTCCTCTACTCGCAAAATCATATAAGCACATTCCACTTCTCTTGTGATAAAGGCATAGGTGTATTCAAGATTGATGTCATTATCAGCCAGTATATGCAGGATATTGGAAAGGCTGCCTGGTTCATCAGGGATGGCCACCGCCAGTACAGAAGCTACGGTAAAAATGCATTCTGCTTCACGTAACCTTTCTGCTGTTTTATCAGGGTCGTCCACAATAAGACGGAGTATGCCAAAATCCTTGGTATCTGCAAGGGACAGGGCACGAATGTTGATTTTATGTTCAGATAAAATGTCGGTTAACTCTGCCAAGCGTCCGGGCTTGTTTTCTAGAAATACAGAAATCTGCTTTACAGCCATGATATTGCTCCTTTCCTTTTGACGAGATTAGAATAACTTTCGGTTATCAATGACACGAATAGCCTTGCCTTCACTGCGTACAATTGTTCTAGGTGCTACAAGATGCACTTGGGCAGAAATACCCAGCAAAGACTTCAATGCTTCAGTAAGCTCCTGTTCTTTTCCTTCAAGTACACGCACTGTATCAGAAAATTGATCGGGAGACATCTCTACATTTACCTTCATAGTATCGGTATTGTTGATACGGTCCACAATAATCTGATAATGAGACGGATAACCATGCTCCATTAGGACTGCCTCTATTTGTGATGGGAAGACATTGACACCGCGGATTATTATCATATCATCGGTTCTTCCTCGGGGTTTAGACATTTTGATAAAGGTTCGGCCGCATGAGCAAGGCTCACGGAAGATTACACCGATATCTCTAGTACGATAGCGCAATAGAGGAAATGCGCGCTTTGTAATACAGGAAAACACCAACTCACCCTCTGAACCTTCAGGAAGCATTTCTCCGGTGTCAGGATCTATAGTTTCTATTATAAAATGATCTTCATTAACATGCATACCTGATTGGGCTGAACACTCATAAGCTACACCTGGTCCCATAATTTCAGTGAGACCATAAATATCATAGGCTTTGATACCTAAAGATTCTTCTATATCGCGGCGCATTTGATCTGTCCATGCTTCGGCACCAAAGATTCCTGCTTTAAGGTGGATATCATCTTTTGTAAGCCCCATAGAATAAAGGGTTTCACTTAAAAAGGCTGCATATGAAGGAGTGCAACAAAGAACTGTTGATCCAAAATCCTGTAAAATAGTTATTTGGCGCTTCGTATTTCCTGAGGAAACAGGAATTGTAGAAGCACCTAAGCGTTGGGCTCCTCCGTGAATTCCCAGGCCACCGGTAAAAAGTCCATAGCCATATGCTACATGAATAATGTCATCCTCATCGGCACCGACTGCAACCAATTGACGAGCAACAATTTCATCCCATATATCAAGATCTTCCTTTGTGTAACCCACCACAATCTGTTTTCCTGTAGTTCCTGAAGAAGCATGCAGACGTATAACATCACGCATGGGAACTGCAAACAAACCATAAGGATATGTTTCCCGCAGATCCTTTTTATAGGTAAATGGCAGCTTGTGCAAATCCTCTACACCCTTAATATCGTTTGGCTTCAAGCTGATTTCATCCATTAGGTTCTTGTAATAAGGAACATTATTATAGACGTGGGCTACCTGTTTCTTCAAACGCTCACTTTGTAGTTCCTTGATATCTGCAACCGTCATGGTCTCCATTTTCGGTTCATAATAGCGATAATCCATATAAGATATTTCCCTCTCTTTTAATTTATGCCCTGCCAAGGGCAAAGGCCTTCAAATTGATATCCCGTGCTTTTGCAGGAACACAGGCGATAAGAGACTCTTCCCATGCTTCCTGTGAAAAATCAAAATATCGTGATAGACGCCCCATCAACACTATATTCACTGCTTTTGAAAATCCAGCTTCTTCTGCTAAAGGAAGTGCATCTACCCCATCAATCTTAACTCCCAGGGCATCCATCTTCTCAATTAACTGCTCTGGATATTCAACGGCACCAGTTATAACCGGCATGGGATCAATCTGTTGGGTGTTTACAATTATACGTCCACCCGGCTTTAGATATTCAAGCCACCGGGCTGCCTCTAAAATTTCAAAAGAAACAATTGCATCAGCTTCACCCTTATCAATAACAGGGGAATAAACCTTGTCGCCAAAACGTACATAAGTAACTACGCTACCCCCTCTTTGGCTCATGCCATGGACTTCTGATACTTTAACATCATAGCCCTGATTAACCAGTAAATGTCCTAATAACTTACTTGCTAGAAGAGAGCCTTGGCCGCCTACACCTACGATCATAATATTCTTTGTCATCATTACATCCTCCTTAAGCCTGGAACGCATTACATGCGCATAATTGCTCGCAGACACTACAGCCAACACATAAGGTTGCATCTACAGTAGCCTTATTATCCTTCATGCTGATTGCCGGGCAGCCGAGTCTCATGCACAATTTACAGCTCTTACACTTATCTTCATCTATGGTAAGCGGAGGATTAGTATCTACATGTTTCAGTAACACACAGGGACGTCGACTAATAATAACAGATGGCTCATCAGCAGCCAGCTCTTCTTTTACAGCAGTATTACAAGCGTCCAAGTCATATGGATCAACTACTCTGACTCGCCTGATTCCCAGGGCTATGCAAAGTTTTTCTAAATCTATTTTACCAGCAGGATCACCCTTAATGTTGTATCCAGTTGTAGGATTTTGTTGATGACCTGTCATGCCAGTGATAGAATTATCCAGGATTATTACAGTGGAATTGCTTTGATTATAGGCAATGTTAGCCAAACCAGTCATACCGGAATGCATAAATGTGGAGTCACCTATTACAGCTACAGTCTTGCCCTCACTGCTCTTTCCAAGGGCTTTGTTAAATCCATGTACTGAGCTGACAGATGCACCCATACAAAGAGCAAGGTCAATAGAACTTAAGGGAGCTACAGCACCTAAGGTATAACAACCTATATCCCCCATTACAGTTACTTTGTTTTTTGATAAAGCATAGAACATACTGCGATGAGGACAACCTGCACACATTACCGGCGGCCTCGGAGGAATGTTATCTTCTAATTTAATTCCTGTGGTTACAGGCATACCCAACTTTTCTGCGATAAGGCTCTGTGAAAACTCACCTTCTAATGGGAAAAGGTCTTTACCAGTAACTTTAAGACCAAGCTGCCGACAATGGTCTTCGATAATGCTGTCTAATTCTTCTAATACTACCAGCTTATCAACTTTGTCAGCAAAATCCTTGATAAGGTTTACAGGGAGTGGGTTCACTAAACCTAGTTTTAAAATAGATACACTCTCTCCAAACACTTCTCGTGCATATTGGTAGGATGTGGATGAGGTAATGATTCCTAGCTTGGTATCCTCCAGCTCAACGCGGTTTAACGGTGTTGTTTCTGCATAGGCAATTAAATCCCGTGTACGCTGTTCTACAAAGGGATGGCGACGTTTGGCATTCCCAGGCATCATAACGTATTTAGGAATATTCTTTTCATAGGGCTTTAGCGGTAACTCTTCCCTCTCGCCTGTTTCTACCACACTCTGGGAGTGGGCTATACGGGTACACATCTTAAATAAAACAGGTGTATCAAACTGTTCTGAAATTTCATAAGCAACTTTTACAAATTCAAGAGCTTCACTGCTGTCTGAAGGTTCTACCATTGGTACTTTGGCAGCTATAGCATAATGACGGGAGTCTTGTTCATTTTGTGAAGAGTGCATTCCGGCGTCATCAGCTACTACAATAATCAACCCAGCATTCACACCTGTATATGAGGCTGTATATAAAGGATCAGCTGCTACATTAAGACCAACATGCTTCATAACACTACAGCTGCGCATTCCTGCCAGAGATGCTCCAAACGCAACTTCAACAGCCACCTTTTCATTAGGTGCCCATTCACTATACATTTCATCATATTTAGCGGCTTCCTCAGTAATTTCTGTACTGGGGGTTCCGGGATAACTGGAAATCAAGCCACAGCCTGCTTCATACAGTCCTCTAGCAACAGCAGCATTTCCCAGCATTAGTTTTTTCATAATATGTTCAATCCTTCCTGGTTTGATGTATATTTATTTAATATCACCCTTTGTTCTGTGCAGCGACCAGGTTGGAACCACCATATCGCTCTCTAAGAACTGGTTTTTCAATTTTTCCAGTGGGGTTTCGAGGTACAGACGCAAAGATAATTTGACGGGGACGTTTATACCGTGGTAATTCGTTACAGAATTCTATCATTTCATCTTCGGTGCAGCTGTGGCCCGGCTTCAATTCAATAATTGCTGCGGAGATTTCTCCCAGACGCCTGTCAGGTAAACCAATGACTGCCACATCCTTAATGGATTCATGGGCCATTAAGAAGTTCTCAATCTGAACCGGATAAATATTTTCACCACCGCTAATAATAACATCCTTTTTCCTATCTACCAGATAAATAAAGCCGTCTTCGTCTTGCTTAGCCATATCTCCGGTATAAAGCCAACCATCATGGAGGACAGCATTTGTAGCTTCTGGATTGTTGTAATAGCATTCCATTAGCCCAGGACCCTTTACAGCCAATTCGCCTACATCACCATTGGTAACTAGATTCCCATCCTCATGTATAATTTTAGTTTCCCATCCATAACCGGGGATCCCTATAGCGCCAACTTTGTGGATATTTTCTACACCTAGATGTACACAACCAGGCCCTATAGATTCAGAAAGCCCATAGTTGGTGTCATAAAGATGATCCGGGAAATAAGTTTTCCATCTTTTGATAAGACTTGGCGGCACTGGTTGAGCACCTATATGCATAAGTCTCCAATTCGAGGTATCAAAATCAGATAATTTCAGATCTCCCCGGTCAAGGGCATCTAAAATATCTTGTGCCCAAGGTACAAGCAACCAGACAATTGTGCATTTCTCTTGTGAAACCGCGTCAAGAATCCACCTTGGAGAAACTCCCCTCAAAATAACTGCCTTACTGCCCGACAGCAGACTTCCAAACCAATGCATTTTTGCACCTGTATGGTATAGCGGAGGTATACACAAGAAAATATCATCCTGGGTTTGCATATGATGATTATGTTCCACCTCGCACGAATGAGTGAGACTCTTATGCTTGTGTAATATCGCCTTTGGAAAGCCTGTTGTGCCAGAAGAAAAGTAAATGGCTGCATCATCTTCATCAGTAATTGAGATTGATGGAGCAGTACTGGAATAATTAGCCGTAAATCGGTCATAACTTTCTGCATAAGCGGGGCAAGTTTCGCCAACATAAAGGAGCATACCTACTTTCGGTACCTGTCCACATATTTCTTCTACACGGCTGACAAATTCCGGTCCGAAGACAAGGGCATCTACCTCAGCTAAATTGAGACAGTATTTTATTTCTTCAGAGGTATAACGAAAATTCATGGGCACTACCAATGCACCAGTCTTTAAAATACCAAAATATATGGGAAGCCATTCCAGACAGTTCATCAGCAGAATAGCCACCTTGTGGCCTTTTCTTATTCCCCGTGAAATTAGGAAATTGGCAAAACGATTTGCTTTCTCATCGAATACGCGCCAGCTGATTTCCCGACGATAAATGGTTGAGGTAGTAGGCTGAATAAGCTCATACTCCTTCCAGGTTACAGGGCTTCGCTCTTGTATCGCAGGATTCAGCTCCACAAGGCTGATATCATCTCCATATAATTTTGCATTCCGTGCAAGTAAATCTGTTATAGGCATCCCAGTTGAGTCCTTTCTTTTCTTATATACAAGGTTAGTAAATATTTATACATGAATTTTATCATTATAAGTACTTATTATAGCATATATATTAAAAGATATGTTATAAAAAACGAACAAAAAAGGCCTGAAAAAGCATTATTAATAAATCTACATTTCAGGCCTTATCTTATGTTTTCTTAATAAATACACTAAAGGTTAAATATTGAAATAGCATTTTCTCTTGCTACCTTCTGGAAGACAGTTTCGCTGATTTTGCCCTCATTGCGCCAACGAATAAGTAATTCAGGCAATGGAACAGGCATACCTACAAAACACATATCAGTACCAAAGCAAAGTCTATCTTGGAATTCCTCTAGGAATCGAGGTCCATATTCATCATCCCGAGCAAGCGCATTATATGCTGTAAAGTCGGATAAATCACCATATAGGTTTGGATACCTGCGCATAAGTTTTGGCACCACACCTTCTTCTATTACTCTTCCTGAAGGAAGCCTGCCTACCTGACCACCTTTCAAATCAAATATGTATCCTCTTTCACCTGGTGTTTCCAGCTTAGAAATTTCAGACCAGAAAACTGGACCATGACCAAATATAATGAGATTTGGAAAACGCTGCAGCGTATGCTCAAGCTGTGGCAAGCCTACATCATCATAAAGTCCAAAATCCCCTGTCAATTGATCTGAGCCATCGAATGTTACAGGAAGACCCACTTCCTCAGCGTGGCGAAATAAGTTCTGCACCATAGGGTCCATTAGTGGCATATTTGGCATAACTTCCCCAAGTCCACGGCATCCTCGATCTTTATAGTATTGCAAGACCTTCCCAAGCGGGGCATTTGGCGAGTTCGTCATACAGCGCGGATCGATATTGCAAAAGGGTATAATTCTATCTGGATACTGCTCTGCCATATCTAGAATATCCTCGTTTGTTTGCGGGAAATAAATCTCTGGACTTACAATCGGCAAAACACAACCTTTTTCGATACCAAGTCGATCATACTCTGAAAGCAGCTCCTCAGCAGTACAGAATTGTACAACAAAAGGCACTGGTTTCCGATATGCGTGGGCATGGATATCAATGAACATAGTACTTCCTCCGATCCTTTTTTGAAAATTATTCAGCTCCTTATATAACTAAATAAAGGGCACGAAATCTACGCGAAAAATTCCTCACCCAAAATATACAATATTTCATCTGCTAGATTTTCCCCAAGCCACTTGGAATCAATAGCGTTGGGATGAACTGCACCTGTATAGTTCCAGCTTTCTGTATCTACTAGGAATACATTCGGCCTTACTTCTACCGCACTTTTAATCTCCTGAGCCCGCGCCTGATTAAAGGGTATAACTGCAAAAACAGGAACACCGTTATATTTATCTGCTAATTTATCTAAGAATGCCGGATAGCCAATTACAAATTCTTCTGTTTGATCTTCCGTAGCATCATTTGTACCGTAATTGATCACTATTAAATCTGGAAATTCTCCTGTTTCCTCCCTTGTTTCAGTCATATAATCCAAGTAACCAAATGCATTCGGAGTACTAGCAGGACCTACATGAACGATACCTGTACAACCAAAAGCTACTCTTATATCTATTGCGTTAAGTTTCTGTGTACACACAGCTGCATAATTAACACTTGCCCCGTGAGACATTGGTTGCACTTCTGCAGGGCTATAAACAGATAAGCCTGCTGTAATGCTGTCTCCAAAGAACAATATCCGCTTATTAATCGGCTTTATGCCGCTAATTATTCCACCATTATCTACAACAGCCCCAGAAAAGATTAAGCCTTCTTCATCTATCCAAACACTATCTCCTTCTTTAATTCCTTCCACCTTAATTCTAATAATGTATTCCTCTGAGGTGTCAAGGTCTGAGGCGATAGTCATAGGGTCTGTCGTAACTTGAACTTTTACCTTTGGTTTCTCATCAATCCAGTATGTAATCGCTGGCATAATTTGATTGTTAATTTGTTTAAAATTCAGCTCCACACTTGAAGTACCTGTTACCTTAAAATACAGCTCTGAACCTATATTAATGCTTGCCAGGCACTCTACCCCATCTACCGTTTTGCGAAACCACCTACCTATGGTTCCATAATCACCCGGTATATCAATATATTTTAAATTTCCAATACTAGTAATTTGTAAGGGAACACCATTACCTCTATATGTTTTTTTGCTATTTTCATTAATCAAATCTCTTCACCTTTCTAAGCTCTATTAGTTCTATTAGTTCTATCGGCTCTATCAACTAATCGACTTTTCATGTAAAAACTCCTCATACCTAATAGATGCTTCCTTTTGTGCCTTCTCACGAATGCTGTTAATCTCTTGAAAATTATTAATTAAAGTATTTACTACATATTGATCTATAGATCCGTTTTCCACCATATTTTTTAAGATGCTTACAGCTTTATCACTGTCCATTCCTTTGCGATACGGCCGATTCTCGGTTATTGCTGTAAATACGTCAGCTACTGCCATAATACGAGAGCCCAAGGTTAGGTTGTCACCCTTTTAGCTGCCCTGCTAGTCTATACGAAAGATATGCTACCTGTTGGTGATGGTTCGATAAGATCGGGTTTATCATATCCTGTGTGTTGGACACGCATAGTAATATTTCTTCTAAATTCATTATAGTTTTTGTTTTTTCCAATTGTAAGTTCCCCAGCTTATTAATTATTGTAGTTCTAATTCAAAGAGTATAATACCACTTTTACTTTATAGTAGCAATATTTTGGCACTTTTTGTTTCTTTGTGTATAATTATGGGGGTTTTGCAGTCTGATATCACTATAGCACACGTAGAGGCGTAGCAGGATCCAATACGGAATTAATCTTTATTGCGAAGGAATTACCATCCTGAATATCCTTATCTGTCACTATATGTACATCCAGCAATTTATCCATAACATAACCTGTATGCAGATAATTTAATTTAGCTAGGGCACGACTCCATCCATCTATCCAGCTTTCCAGTTTTAAACGCTGAGTATCATTTTGCTTATCGACATGAATTAGCAAATCAATATCGCTTCCCATACCTGCATCTCCAGTGTTAGTGCTGCCAAATAGGTAGACACCCTTAACACTAAGAGCTTTCATATCCAATGTTTCAGCTATCTGCTGTGCCATATAGTTTCGCCATTGCCAATGACCCTGATCTTCCTGAATCTCAAAGAACTCTTGGAACATTTTTTTCGCATTCTTACTCTCCCCTGCAGCAGCGGGTTCAGGATTAGTTAGAAACGCAACAGCCTGCTCCTGGTCAGAGTTTAGATGGATAGAAAGAGTCTGTCCAAAGTAGGATTCCGACACGTCTATAACTTTGATTATAACACAGCAAATATGAAAGAATAAAGTGTGATTAAATCATTTTATACTGAAAGTCTCTATAAAATACCATATAAAGAGTGATCATTTTGTGACAAGCTATGCATTTTCTGCTACACTGTTCTTAAAATATTTTCAATTTAGGGGTGGTTAAATGATACTGATTAAGAACGGGAAAATCTTTACCATGGCAGGGGATATAATTGATGGTGGCTCTATTTTAATCGATAATGGAAAAATTATCGAAGTGGGGAAAAACGTTAATGAACCTACTGACTGTGAGGTTATAGATGCCGGTGGCAGAATGATAACACCGGGATTTGTCGAAGCTCATTGTCATCTTGGGCTGGCCGAAAGCTCAATTGGTTTTGAGGGTGCAGATTATAACGAAGCAGTTGACCCAGTTACTCCGCAAATGAGAGCAATCGATGGGCTAAATCCTATGGATATTACTTTACAAGAAGCCTATCAATCTGGTGTGACCACTGCTGTTACCGGGCCAGGAAGTGCCAATGTTATTGGTGGTACAGCCACAGCCATAAAAACTTATGGACATAGAGTAGATAATATGATAGTTAAGGATCCTGCAGCTATGAAGGTTGCCTTTGGTGAAAATCCAAAGAGAGTTTATAATTCTCAAAAGAAAACCCCCATAACAAGAATGGGAACTGCTGCCATACTTCGAGAAACTTTATTTAGAACTAAAGTATATATGGCTAAGAAGGATAAAGCTTTAGCAGAAGGCCAGATACCTGATTATGATATAAAGTTAGAAGCTATGATTCCCGTACTAAAAAAAGAAATGCCAATTAAAGCACATGCTCATAGAGCTGATGATATTTTTACCGCTATAAGAATAGCTAAAGAATTTGATATTGACATTACCCTTGATCATTGCACTGAAGGACACCTTATTGCAGATGACCTAGCTAAGGAAGGAAAAGCTGCAATAGTAGGGCCTACTTTTGGTCATAGATCAAAATTTGAATTACAAAACAAAGTATGGGAAACACCAAAAGTTCTTGTTGAAGCTGGAGTTAAAATTGCAATCACTACCGATTCTCCTGTAACTCCTCTGAATTACCTGTCACTATGTGCTGGTCTAGCTCATAAAGCTGGGCTTAATGAATTGGATGCCTTAAAAGCAATAACCATAAACGCTGCTGAGATTACAGGTATATCTGATCGAGTTGGAAGCATTGAGCCTGGAAAAGATGCTGATATCGTAATTTTTGATGGAAATCCAATTAAAGATGTAGATTACCATACCTACATGACGATTATAGACGGAAAAATAGTATACAAAAGGGACTGAGCCTGAACGGGCGAGTGACGGGGACGGTTCTTCCGACTCAATCAACGAGTCGAAGGAACCGTCCCCTTAGCTATTAAGAACTGAATCTGTTGATAATATCCTTTATCTGCTCTTCACGTTCTTTATTAGACCAGTTGACAACACCCTTGTTTGAAACCGTCCACACTTAATTTTATTTCTTTGTCCTGTTGAGTAAGGCAATACCATTTTCCCAGAGGATCATATTCTGTTCTTTTGGCGTTAAGTCCAAATTTAAAAATCGCTCAATCTCCTCCGCTGGTGACCACATGGGATAATCACTTCCAAATAGCACTTTATGAACTCCATGCTTGCGAATTATTTCAACAACCTTATTACTATCTAAAATAGCCAGGGTGCTTGAAGTGTCAAAATACACTTTTCTGCCAACCAGATATTTCATGGACTCCTCCCACCTGCGATATCCTCCCATATGAGCTGCTATTACAGTTAAGTCAGGAAACTTGTCTATTATTTTAGCAAGCCTGTAAGGGTTGGAAGCATCACTGTTTTCATCTCCCATGTGCATTAGAATTGGCAGTCTGCCCTCTAAGGCTCTGTATATTGGTATCATGGACTCATCATCAATATTAAACCCCTGAAACTCAGGATGTAATTTGACACCATGAAGCCCCATTGCTAATATTCTTTTAACTTCATCCTCAACATCCCCAAGACCGGGAAATAAGGTTCCAAAACCCACACAGCTACTACCCTTAACCTGAACTTTTGCAATGAAATCATTTATTGAAGAAACCTGATCAAGCTTTGTCGCAGTAGAATGCACTAGATATTTTCTGATTCCAGCCTTTTCTCCTTGCAACTGCAAGTCCTCTATTGTTCCTTTTCCATACATGGGCAAATAGTAATAGTTACCTATAGAATCAACAGCCTTAGCTGATATCTTTTCAGGGAATATATGGCAATGCATATCTATAATTTTCATTAAACTCACTCTTCTTTTAAATATTCTCTTTATTCACTCAAACTTATGGAACCGCTTGTAAAGCAAATGTGCAAAGCAAAGGTAAAGCAAAGGATATAGCCCCTTGTAATTCACATAATACACTATTATAATAGTTTATGTATCAAAATCAAGTTTATATAATAAAGTATTGGTTGTTACGCATTAGGTGTAGAACAAACGTGACTATTCAGGAATTACACATATAGATATCTGTTTCTCCTCACTCTGAACTTTGTGATGTATCTGTATTTTGTTATAAGGATATTAGATCCTTCGTTATACTCAGGATGACATATTTCTTAAAAGTTTCCTAAATAGTCACTGAGATAAACTAAGATTCATAGGAGGCAAAAATATGTCTGATAAATATGATCAAAATACAGTTGCAAAAGCAACAGAGCAAGCAGTAACAGAGCTACTTGACGTAGCCAAGCTGGAAGTGGGAGATATCCTCGTAGTAGGCTGCTCAACCAGTGAAGTTCAAAAACTTAAAATTGGTAGTTCACCTGATGAATTCATAGGAAGCAGTATATTTAACAGCCTACAAAAAGTTCTAAAGCCACGAGGCATCTATTTGGCAGCACAATGCTGTGAGCATTTAAATCGAGCTTTGGTTTTAGAAGCTGAAGCTGCAAAACGGTATGGTTACCCTCGTGTTAATGCGGTTCCACATAAAAAGGCAGGTGGTAGCTTTGCAACCGCTGCATATCATGGCTTTGAAAATCCCTGTGTTGTTGAAGCAATACAAGCATCAGCTGGCATTGATATTGGGGATACTTTGATTGGCATGCATTTAAAACCCGTAGCTGTGCCAGTACGCATAAGCTTTGACCATATAGGTGCCGCTCACTTAGTGCTTGCTAGAACAAGACCTAAGTCGATTGGTGGCGAACGTACTATTTATGATCTTAATCTTAAGTGAGTTGAGGGGGACGGTTCCTTTGAGTCAAAGGGACGTTTCCTTCGACTCACTTCACTCAATTAGAGAGTCAAGGGAACCGTTCTTTCAACTAACTCACTCAATCCAATCATATTGTTCTGGTGACTCTCCCTTAACTTCGGTTATTATAGGATGCAAAGGCAAAGGCTCTTCCTTATCTATTTCAATCAGTTCCAGATTAAACTCCCACATATCACCAAAATCAAATAGATAAGATAGCTTTTGACCCTTAAAAAGTCCAACATCCTCAAATGTTGTTTCCTCTGCAACTGGTCCACCCTCCTGAGCGTATCCGCAATAGATTGGTTTTCCAGTTCTTCTGTTTCCATTTATATAAAACGCATACAAATGGTCATCATCAAATTCAAAAGCCCTTTGAATAGCTGTATGTAAATTACCAAAAGTGTCCTTACTTGATATCTTAATTTTTCTCCATAGAGTCTTAGATAAACTAACTTTGAAGTGATATACTCCTCCAAATAGTTCATCCCCGACTATCTCTGGAACTGTATGTGTTACTGCGTTTTTAGGAAACAAATTACGAAATGCTTCAAATGGTTCGCCCTCTATATCTAATTTTAATGAATCATCTAATATTGATAAATAGACCAAATCCTCTCTATTCCAAAATTTTAATGCATCTGTACAAAGAAAATCAGCTATAGCTATACCGAAGTCATTCGGTATAAAAGCTTTAATACTGTCTTCATATTTACTAGTTACACCTTCAACCAATTCAAGTTCACCTAAATCAAAAAAACGCAAGTGATGTATAAAAGCAGCTCCTGTAGAGAACATGTAGTTAACTTGGAAATATCCATCACTAAGAATCCGTTCATTCGGTTCTGAATTCGCAATACGGGCTAAAAAATAATAAAATTCTGTAATCATAATAAACCTGTCAAATTTTTCTTCAAACTCATACTTTGTCCAATATGTTTGTAGCAGAAAGACGTATTTTTCTGAGTCATTTAATGCAAGATAACTTTCAAGTTTTGGTGTCTCGATTAATGCAGGCTTCCCCTTTTCATTGTTTCCCTTATAGAATAGACCTCCAAGTAATGCTAAATTAAACATCAAGTCTATGACTGGAAATTGTTCCTGATTATAATTAGGTGCTGTAACCACCTTTGGATTAACAAGCATACTATTTAACTCAAACGAGTCTTTCTTCCCAAATACACCAAGTTTTGCAGACAGTATTGGTTGTTCATTCTTAATGAATTCAATTAACCTATCGAATTCGATTATACTACTTCTTAGATATTTTACATGCATACAGATCCTTCTTTCCTTCAAGTAAATGGTAATATGATGAGTCAGTAGAACCGATCCTTTAACTCTCAAAGAGAACCGTCCCCCATACTTTTAAGCACCCCGTTTATTTACTTACTATTAATGTACCATACTTTTAGGATAATTAATATAGGCTTTCGTAGCTATTTCTCCTGATATATACAACCAAATATAACCAGTAATTTCAAAGTAAATTTCTTCTTAAGTATCCAGCTAATAATAATATCAAATGATGGAAATAATGCTTACTGAATAAGATGAACTTCTCTTGCATTCATGTTTGTAATTTGATGAAACATTATGCAGTGAAAGTCGAACATATGGAGGTTATTAGATGGCAGATACTATTTTTCAAGCTAAAACAGAACTTACAAATGGACTAACCACTCGATGCGATGCAAGGGATTTTACGATAGTACTAGACGAGTCACCTGATTTAGAATGTAACGACAAGGGAATGAGCCCGGTAGAATGCCTACTCTCAGCACTTGGAGCATGCAAATGTATTGTTGTACGTTCATTTGCAAAAATTCACGGCATCAATCTTAATTCTATCCGTATTGAACTGGACGAAATCCTTGATCCTAATGGATTCCTTGGTAAAGATAAAAATGCAAAGATTGGGCTCTCAAAAATCACTACCAAATATTATATTGATGCTGACAATACCATAGAAGAGGTTGAGCAATACGTTAAGTTCATAGAGAGCAACTGCCCTGTTAAGGATACTATGGCTAATAGTCCAGC
>CAYFSR010000042.1:0-15523 GCA_964345785.1 uncultured Eubacteriales bacterium
ATGAGTTTACCATGGAAATGGAAGTCATCATGGATATTGACTCGGAGAGAAAATACGTAAGACGTCTTAAGAAGAAGTATCCGGAACTGTATCGTATAAAGGAGAAGTTTTTTAACAAGGTTCTAAATATAAGCCAGGCTGACAGGTTGGATCGTGAATATTGGAAAAAGTACGAAAAATTTGAGAGATTATATCCAGAAAGATTTGCGGATGGAGACTTTGATGACAATGATTTAGAGGAGTATGAGTTATATGCTCCACAGGAACCTGTGCGTAGAGAAGGACCAAAAATTGGTCGAAATGATCCCTGCCCATGCGGTAGTGGGAAAAAGTATAAGAAATGTTGTGGGATGTGAAGAGTTGGAGGAGTTTTATCATGGCTATAATTAAGCTTCCTTTTGGAAGAGGTTACCTCAACGCTGAAATACCAAATGATAGACTAGAAGCTGTCTTAGTACCAGACATTCACCAATATAAACCCAAACTCAATCAAACTGAATTGGTTAAGCATGCATTGGAGAATCCAATAGGTTCTCAGCGGTTAAGTGAATTGGCAAAAAACAAGAACAAGGTTGTCATAATCGCTAGTGACCATACAAGACCTGTACCAAGCAAGATTATCATACCTCTGATGTTGGATGAAATCCGACAAGGTAATCCTGATGCAGATATTACCATCCTTATTGCAACTGGCTTTCATCGTGGAACCACCGTAGATGAATTAGTTACTAAATTTGGACCAGACATCGTCGAAAATGAAAAGATATATGTACATGATAGTTATGATGATAATATGATGGTGAACCTTGGAGTTCTTCCTTCAGGTGGTCAGCTTATAATTAATAAGCTGGCTGTGGAGGCAGATCTTCTGGTATCGGAAGGCTTCATTGAACCTCATTTCTTTGCAGGCTTTTCTGGAGGAAGAAAGAGCGTCCTACCAGGCATTGCAAGCAAAACAACGGTTATGTACAATCATAATTCTGAATTTATTGCTCATGAGAATGCAAGAACAGGTATCTTGGAAGGAAATCCTATTCAACAAGATATGATTTTTGCAGGAAAAACTGCAGATCTGAGTTTTATTGTAAATGTTGTTATCAATGCTCAAAAAGAGATCATTTATGCAGTTGCTGGGGATTTTAATGATGCTCATCAACAAGGTTGTAAGTTTTTAAGTAGCAAGTGCAAGGTAAGTAGTCTACCATCTGATATTGTGATTACTACAAATGGAGGGTATCCACTTGACCAGAACATATATCAGGCAGTTAAAGGGATGACATCAGCAGAAGCTGTTGTAAACCAAGATGGTGTTATCATTATGGTTGCTGACTCCGGTGATGGCCATGGAGGAGAAGGATTCTATCGTACTTTCAAGGATGAGCGAAATCTAGATAAAATTATAAGTTCCATCATGGATACTCCCAAGGAAGATACTATTCCTGATCAATGGGAATCACAGATACTAGCACGCATACTAAAAAAGGCACGAGTTATATATGTTTCAGATGCACCTGATAAGTTGGTGACGGATATGCATATGATTCCGGCTCATAGCATCGATGAGGCAATTAATATAGCCGATAATATCCTTAAGAATAAGAATGCGAAGATAACGGTGATACTTGATGGAGTGTCGGTAATAGCTACGTGATGCGCCTAAGGCTGAAGGTGAAACTCGCATATATACCCACGGTGAAAAGGAACACTTTGCATATGCTGATAGGATGCAAAATAAAGTAGATGTAAATATAAATACTGTGGCCGAGATGCGTGACTTAGCAGATTACCTCAAGATGGACACAGATTCTTATTTAGGTAAAATGAATATAGAAGTAGAGTATGAGAGTTCCTACTGATAATTATCTGTTAAATATGAAGAAAAATTATAATATTATATTTTTCAACCCTTTATAAGTGATATAATAAACTTCAGATATGGAAACAACTTTAGTGTATAAAAGAGTAAGTAGTTGAGAAAGGTGGCACTGATTATGACAGATAGAGAGCTACTTGAATTAATAGCTGCACAGGTTGGTGGATTGACCACGAAAGTTGACGGATTGACCACGAAAGTTGGTGGATTGACTACGAAAGTTGACGGATTGACCGCAACGGTTGAAGTACTACAACAAGATGTTACCTCAGTTAAAAAGAATGTGGTTGTGCTTGAAAACAAAATGGATTTAAACCATAAAGCTTTATTTGATGGTTACAAGCTAACTTATGAGAAAGTCTGTAGATTGGAAACGATCGTAGAAGATGCTGTCGATAAAATTCAAAAGCAAGAAGTTAAAATGAAGGTAATATCAGGAAATAAGTAAAGCCCCCGATTTACTATATTGATATATGAGGTGAAGAAAAATGAGAATATCAACACTAACAGAACGACTGGCAACAATATATGGTGATGAAAATGCAATTCGGAAGCTTGCAGAAATAGGCTATGACTGTTATGACTATTCGATGTTTTCAATAAAAGAAGAAGGCCATCCTATAGCTGGCAATGATTTTGAGTCCTATGTTAAAAAACTTCGTCGTGTTGCAGATGACAGTGGTATAAGCTGCAATCAATCTCATGCACCTTTTCCAAGTTTTCTTGAGGGGAACGAGGATTACAATAAGCGCATATTTCCATTGCTTGTACGTGCAATCGAAGTAACAGGCCTTCTGGGTGGCAATACTGTTATTGTTCATCCAGCTGTTTTCTCTGGGCATAAAATAGGCGGCGATTCTAAGTGTTGGGAAACTAACATGGAGCTATATGGTTCCTTGCTGCCATATGCTAAAAGTAACAATGTAAAGATTGCCCTGGAGAATATGTTTAACTGGTACGAAGGAGATGCAACTGCTTCTCCAGCCACATGCTCATCTGCAGATGAATTCGTCAGATATATGGACGCCCTGGACCCAGATTATTTTGTTGCTTGTCTGGATATCGGTCACAGTGGTATGGAAAATACAGGAGGCAACTCTGCGGCAGAAATGATTCGTGCATTGGGTGGTAAACGGCTGAAAGCTTTACATGTCCACGATAATGACTTAGTACACGACTTACACACATTGCCCTTTACTAAAAATGTTGATTGGGATGAGACAATGAAGGCTTTGAAGGAAATCAAATATGATGGCGATTTTACTTTCGAAGCAGACGCTTTCCTTTCTCAATTCCCGGATGAACTGGCTATTCATGCATCAAAGCTGATGCTGGAAGTAGGGCGTTACTTTGTGAGAAAATATGGGCTTTAGAGTAGGGCGTATATGAAATATCATTTTCAATCGAGTTTAGATTCAAAAGATAGAGTTTTTTATAGGGGTCATAGTTAATAAAATTTAACTTTTGAGCAACTTCTACACGAGGTTGCTTTTTTTATATTATTTCGAAAATATTGTAATTTTCACTTGTAAAATAAGTCAGTTTTCGATAAGATAGAATCAATAAACAATTAAAGCTAATTCTGATTATCAGAGAAAGTGAGCGACCATAATGGCTACATTAAAGGATATTGCAAAAATAGCAGGTGTAAATGTATCTACTGTCTCTAAAGCTCTCAGAGGCAGCTCTGATATTAATAAACAAACTATGGAAAACATCAGGGAAATTGCAGATGAGTTAGGCTATAAATATGTAATACAGTCTAATAATGCAGAGAAATCACAACAAGACAATCTAAAAACCATAGGAATCATATGTCCTGAAATCACCAGCAGCTATTATTCTGAAATAGTTAATATGATAACCAAAGAAATGCGTAAGAAGGGTTATTATTGTATCATTGGATTTACAGATTTTGATACTAAAAATGAAGGCCAATATTTGGAAGGACTTCTTAACTCAAATGTTAAGGGTATCATATATATAACAGAAAGCTTGGAAATAGGGAATACTCTCAGTTTGATTAAGAATAGCGATAACTCTATTCCTCTAGTAGTCATTGCACAAAATTCGGACACTAAAGAATATGATTGCATTAGAATTGATGACAAATATGGGATAAAGCTTTCTATTGAACACTTACTAGAGCAAGGGCACACAGATATCGGATATATCGGTGACGAATTATCTAACGCAAGGTTAGAAGCTTTTATAGAGATCCTCCAGACGAACAGTTTAAAAGTAAATAAAAAATGGATTCGGGTAAGTGAAGAAAGATTTGAAAAATGCGGTTATGATTTAATGACGGATATGCTTAAAGAAGGGGACTTACCTACAGCCATTCTAGGTGCTTATGATAACATAGCTATTGGCGCAATAAAGGCAATTTCCGATTCTGGTCGCAGGGTACCGGAGGATATATCAATATTAGGAATAGACAATATTAGTGTAACAGCTTACTACAATCCGGAAATTACTAGTGTAGCCGGCCCAGCAGAAGAAATGGCAAGAATTGCTGTGAAGTTGCTCTTTAGAAAGATCGAATCACCAGATTATAAGGTAATTCAAAATGTTGTTTTGCCCCCTACTTTGGTAGTTCGTAAATCAGTTAAAAACTTAGCTTAAGTAAATTTCGAAACCGCCAAAGGAAACTAGTGATATTTTCGAAATAAACATTGACAAACTATATTTTTGTATACTATACTCTAATTAGATAGTTCCTAACATAATGTTAGTCTGTATACTTCAATTTAATCTCGAGCTAGGTATAGTGACTATACTATAAGAGGTAAATATGGGAATCTTTTTATTGCTATTAGCCGCTTTAATGTGGAGCTTCGTAGGTATACTCGTAAAAACTGCAGCCATCATGGTCGACAGCTCGACAATAACTTTGTCTCGCTTTCTGTTTGGGGCATTATTCTTGGCAATCTTAATAATTATACGGGACAGGAAACTCACTTTTATTTTGAAAAACAAGTGGATATGGGTCGGGGCTATAGGCAAAAGTGTAAATTATATCTTTGAAAACATAGGGATATCATTAGGATATGCTTATGGAAATGTTTTAGTTCTGCCACTTCAAACAATAATAATGGTGGTGGTTTCTACTGTTTACTTAAAAGAACATCTAGAATTAAAGAGCCTAATTTCTGTGGTTTTATGCTTATCAGGTGCTTTACTGATCAGTTGGAACGGCCTCCCTCTTTCCGTGTTTTTCAACACCAATCTTGTTACGACATTGCTATTCCTTTTATCTGCAATCGGGGTTGTCTTTCATGTCCTCAGCCAGAAAAAGCTAGTACAGTCTTTTGATTCAGCGCATATGAATTTTTCAGTATTTTTTATAAGCATGTTTATAACAGCTATTCCATTACCCTATACTTTTGAATATACAGGTCCTTTCAATATGTGGGCGTTTCTATCACTTGTTGCTTTAGGCTTGATAACTGGTCTGAGCTTCTATATATACTCGAATGCACTCAAGAAGGTTACTTTTCTTACGGCTGTAATAGTCGGCAATTCCAGCATTATTTTTACTTTGTTATGGTCATGGTTGATATTTGATGAGCGGATAACGACATATATAGTTGTAGGTGCTTTATGTTTCTTGGTTGGGATTGTAATATTGAATATTCCAAGTACGATTCCACCGATACCAACAGTGGATGAACACTAAAAAAGCTTACTGAAATCTAACTTGCAAAAATAGATATTGCTTAGTTAAATAAAACGAGAAGTATCCATAACAACCAAAACGAGGACATATAATCAATTGGCGCTAGTCTATTTTATATAAGAGGAGTGTGCATTATGTTTAAAGCAGGGTTTGTCGGTTTTGGAGAGGTGAATACCCCAAGAGAAGTGGTGAATCAAAAAACGGCAGAAGCTAAGCTGTTGTTGGATCAAAATGGTTTTTACCTGGTTACTACGGACTCGGTAACTGATGATGAGAAAGGTGAGGAAGCTCAAAGAGCAATTATCGACCTTAAGAAAGAAGAATTTGATTTCTTAATTGTCTGCTTAACTGGCTGGATTCCATCACATACAGTTATTCAAGTAATCAGTGAATTTAAAGAAAAGCCTATGGTTCTATGGGGTTTAGCGGGAAACAGCAGGAATGAATACGGCAAGCTGTCTACTACAGCAGCTCAAGCAGGAACCACTGCAATTAGAAAGCCAATGGAGGACATGGGTTATAAGTTTAAGTATGTTTACGATTTCCCTGATTCAGATTCCAAGATAGATGAAATTATCAGCTTTGCTAAGGCTGCGACCACAATCGCCAAACTAAAAACAAGCAAAGTAGGTATGATGGGATTCCGCGATATGCGACTTTACGGAACCATGTTTGAAGGAGTTTCTCTAAAAGCCGAATTAGGTGTTGAAGTTGAATTTTTTGAAATGCTTGAGATTGTACAGAAAATGGATCATATCACAGATGAAGAAGCAAATTTTATTGTAGAGAAAATACTAAAAGAATGGGACTTCGAAAAGGAGCCGGATAAAGAATCCCTCCACTACGGAGCTAAAATATACTTAGCTCTAAAAGAAAAAATAGAAGAATCTCATTACGATGCAGTTTCGTTAATTGATGTAGATGGAATGAAGAAGCTCTTAAATTTCCCGCCATCATTGATATTTATGCTGATAGCAAATGAAATGGGGAAATATACTGTACCTGAAAACGATACATTGGGCGCAGTTACTCAATTAATTACCGGCTATACCACTGGACAAATAAGTGCATACATGGAGTTCTACGAATTCATGCCCGACAGGCTGCTAATAGGTGTGCCCGATTATGTTCCATATGAAGTAACTGATGGTTCCTTAAAAGTGCTGCCAACAAGCTTTGGAAAATTAAACGAAAGTATATTGAATGTTTCCAAAGTGAAAACGGGAAGAGTTACCCTTGCCAGACTCGGTTACACAGGAGATAAGTATACAATGCATATAGTAACAGGAGAAGCAGTTGAACCGAGAAGCTGGGAGGAAGTTGGTTGGGAACAACCATCACCTCAATTGCCTAGTCTTGAGGTCATCTTAGACACGCCTGTAGATGACTTTGCCAAAAAAGTTATGAGCCAGCACTACATCGTTACCTATGGAGATAATATCGAGGTACTTAAGGATTTCTGTAAGCTATTGAGTATTGATGTGATTTAATCTATTAGATTTTAAACCCTCAGCTGTCTGGAGGGATGGAATTTTTATTGACAAAAGCTCAGGTATAGAGTTTTGTGATGTGAAATTGCGTCAACCAAAAGATAGTACAGGAGCAGCGCTTCGATGCAGATCATCAGAAGACATAATGTTGAAGGGTTGTCAGGCAAAAAAAGGAACATACACATTCCTAAAAGTTGAAGATTCTTCAAATAACGCTGATGTAAAATGCACCGGTAACAATCTGTCAGAAGCAGCTAAGGAGTTGGATGTTGATGTTAATGTTATTGAAATAGGAAATCAAAGAATTTAGAAAGAAGAGGATATCATGTCGCAACAAAGATGGATTAATATCGGTTGGTCACAAATAAATATTACACCTGATAGGCCAGTGTTTAATCATGGGCAGATGTATCAGCGAGTTTCTCAATATGTTCATGATCCCATTACGGCTACAGCACTCGTATTAGAAAACGGTGAAGAACAGATGGTGTTACTGTCTGCTGATATGACTGGAATACGTGGGCATATTCTAGAAAAACTTAAGAAAAGTCTTACAACTACCGAAGGATTGGATGTCAACAAATTGTCATTCAGTGTAACCCATACTCACAATTCCAGTAGTTTTGGAGAAACAAGATTAACTCAATTTTTATCCGAAGAAATCATGCCAGAGATAGATGTGCCAGACGACATCTTTTATGGCGAAGAAGCGGAGGATTTTCTGGTAGAGAAACTGACAGAGGTTATCAATAAGGCATGGGAAACTAGAAAACCTGGTGGAATAAGTTATGCTCAAGACTATGCTGCTGTGGCATTTAACCGGCGTCCTGTGTTCGAAGAAGATGGGGAAAGACGCTCAGTTATGTATGGAGTATGCGACGACCCTGCATTTAAAGGGTTTGAGGGAACCTCAGATCATACTGCTGATGTGCTTTATACATGGGATTTAAACGGTAATTTAACCGGTGTAGCAGTAAATATTCCTTGCCCTTCACAGGTATATGAGCTGCATTGCTTTATTTCAGCCGATTATTGGGCGCCAACACGTAATGCTATTAGAGAACGATTTGGTAATGTTTATGTACTCTCACTCTGTGGTGCAGGAGGAGATCAAAATCCACTGGATTTAGTGAGATTGAGCAAAAACAACAAAAAGACTTTAAAGGTATGGGGCGGGCAAACAGCAGAAGTACTACGCAATTTTGATATGGCTCTGGAGTGTGAGGATATTGCACAACGTATTGCAGATTGTGTAGCAAGAGGCTACAAAAAAGCACGCAATTATATTGATAATAACCCTGTATTCAAGCATGAGATTGTAGAAATGCAACTTCCAATTCGTAAAGTCACAGAAGAGGATTATCAGGAAGCACGAAAGTTATTCGATGATTATGTTGCGGAGTTCTCTTCTGAAAACCGCATGACGATGAAAGATGTTGTGTATCTGTTTGAGCCTCAAGGAGTTTTATCCAGGTATGAGATGCAGAAAAAGACTGATGTTTTCAAATTTAACATGCATGTTATAAGACTTGGCAATATAGCGATTGCGACCAATCCCTTTGAGTTGTTCACAGAGTATGGTATGCGAATAAAAGCCCGATCTAGATCGGAACAGACTTTTATTATCCAACTTGCAAATGGAACTGGAGGTTATCTACCTACTGAGGCAGCTGTAGCAGGTGGATCTTACAGCAGCAAACCCGCTTCTACAACCTGTGGGCCCGATAGCGGAGATAAGCTAGTAGAAATTACACTGGACATGATCAATGGAATGTGGGGCTGACTTAGCAATAGTTTAGAAAAAATATTGTAGCTCTAGGAGGGAAGAACCTTGAACAATCAACATTACAACGAGGAAATCGAAAACAAGATTAAGACATTAATCTCACAGATGACTATCGAAGAAAAAGTATGGCAAATGGGCATGGTACCTAGTAGATCATTTGTAGATGGGGAAGGGAACTTTCTGAAGGATAAGGCGGACCAAATCTTTAATGGCTATAGCATAGGTGGTTTTCAGGATTTGCGTTTCGGTCCTGAGAGAAACGTAGAATTAATTAGGGAAATACAAGACTATATCATACATAATACGAAACCCGGCATACCAGCAATCGTAGTTGGAGAAACCTTGCATGGGTATTTAAGTCCTGAAGCAACAATATTTCCACAAGTTATTGGCTTGGGAAGCACATGGAACACCGAGCTGGTCCATGATATCGCTGAAGCTGGTGCTAAAGAAGCTCGTTCTGTGGGAACAAACTTAGCCAATTCACCAGATCTGGATCTGGCAAGAGATCCACGATGGGGAAGAGTTGAAGAAACCTTTGGTGAAGATCCTTACCTGGTAAGCAAAATGGGATTGAGTACTATTAAGGGTATGCAGGGCGATGAAAGCAGAGCAAAAGATGAGATGATAATATCATCTATTAAGCATTATGTGGCTCATTCATCTCCCGAAGGCGGTGTTAATATTTCACCAGTTGCTGCTGGAGAACGTCAATTACGGGAGCTTTATCTTAAACCCTTTGCAGCTGCTATCCAAGAAGGCGGTGCTCTTGCAGTTATGCCTGCTTATAGTGAGTTGGACGGCATACCCGTTCATTCATCCAAATTTTTGCTAACTGATATTTTGCGAGATGAGCTTGGGTTCATGGGAATTACGATTGCTGACTATGGAGCCATTCATATGCTCTATAGTGTGCATAAGGTTGCTGAAACCATGCAAGAAGCAGGACGCCAAGCAGTAGAAGCAGGAATGGATTTCGAAGCAGGTGCCATTGGCTGTTATGGTGATAATCTCATTGATTTGGTCAAGAAAGGAGTTGTATCGGAGGATACTATCGATACAGCTGTCACGAGAATTCTTCGAGTAAAGTATCTGGCAGGAATTATGGAGAGCCCCTATGGTAATGTGGATAAAGTTAAGAAATATTATCATTGCGATAAGAATAAGCAATTAGCGCTTGATGCTGCAAGGGAGTCTATCATTTTACTTAAGAACAAGGATAACATTTTACCGTTAAATAAGAGCTTAAAGTCTATAGCGGTTATAGGTCCTAACGCGAATAGAGGAGAATTAGGCGACTACAGTTTACCTAATGAAAATGTTGTTACACCATTAAAAGGCATTCAGGAGATCCTCCCGGGGGAATGCACAGTAAATTATGCTAAGGGCTGTGGTTTATGGGAACAAGATAAAAGTGAGTTTAGCGAGGCCATAGAAGCAGCACGCAATTCTGAAGTGGCAATTGTTGTTTTAGGTGAAACCAGCATTAAAGCCTATGGAATGGGCTGGGGAAGAGAGACAGATGATGTTGTACTGTGTGGTGAAGGATATGATCGCGCTGATATTTCCTTACCTGGTGTTCAAGCACAGCTTGTAGAGGAAATCATCAAGACTGGCACACCTACGATAGTGGTTCTTGTTAGCGGCCGTCCAATGACACTAGGGCAGATTAGTGAAAATGCAGATGCGATATTGGAAGCGTGGTATCCAGGCCAAGAAGGTGGAACTGCGTTAGCAGAGATACTCTTTGGAGATATAAATCCCTCGGGAAAGCTTAGCATTTCATTTCCCAAAGAAACAGGGCAGATACCTGTGTTTTATAATCATAAACCATCAGCGAGAGGTTACTATAAAAGCCCAGGTACAATAGATAAGCCTGGTAGAGACTATGTATTTTGTGACGCACAACCATTGTATCCATTTGGATATGGGCTTAGTTATACTACTTTTGAATATACTGATTTAAAAGTACTCAGTCGAGATGATGATAATACAGATTTTATAAACATCACGGTAAAGGTAAAGAACACAGGCGATTTGGAAGGAAAGGAGGTAGTACAACTATACATAAATGATGTTATCAGCAGTGTCACTACTCCAGTCAAAGAGCTTAAGGGATTTACTAAATTAAACCTAAAACCTGGGGAAGAGAAGGAAGTTACTTTCACTGTTCCGTTAGAGGATTTAGCAATTATTGATAGAAATATGCAAGCAAAGGTAGAATCTGGAGAATTTGAAGTCTTTGTTGGCAATTTAACTACTAGCTTTAGAATATAAGAATGAGGGGGATTTTTCAATGAGTAAATTAAAAATTGGATGGGCTTCTAGAGATGTCAGCACCGAAAAACCTATAAACATTCCAGGACAATTTCACATGCGTATATCAGAAGGCGTAAGCGATCCACTACTTGTGAACACGCTTATTCTAGATGACGGCAATGATGTTGTAATCTTTTTATCTGCCGATCTAGTTGTTATACGTTCTGGTCTTTTGGATGAGGTGCGTGCAGCAGTTACAGAACGTAATTCAGACATATCTACAGAAAAAATAATCATGAATGCAACTCATACTCACACAGGTGCATCTCACTATTACGACACAGTTGAACCATCTATTAATGATGGGTTTCCAACGCCTTCATCAAGTGAACTGCCTGATGTAGGTGTCGAGATTGCTTCCAGTGATGAATATAGACATTTTCTTGCTGCCCAATGCGCGGATGCTATTTGCGAAGCTTACCAAAACCGAATAGAAGGCGGTATTTCATATGGATATGGTTATGCAGTTGTATCTCACAGCCGCCGTGTAGTTTACTTTGATGATATTTCAAAACGGGGAGGATCTGTAAACGGTTTCTCAGTTGATGGTCATGGAAAGATGTATGGTAATACAAACGACGATAACTTTAGCCATTATGAAGCTGGTGCTGATCACTTTATAAATCTACTGTATACATTTGATCAATATAATAATCTAACAGGTGCAATCATCAATGTGCCCTGCCCTTCTCAGAATTCAGAAAGTGAGTATATGCTTTCAGCAGATTTCTGGCATGATGTACGTCAGACAATACAGGCAAAGTATGGTGACATTTATATATTATCTCAATGTGCAGCATCTGGGGATTTATCGCCTCGAATCTTGCATTATAAGAAAGCTCAAGACAGACGTTTCAAATTAAAATATGGAGAACTGGGTATTGAAAGAGCTGCAAGGAAGGATATTGCAGAACGAATTGTACAAGGCTTTGATGAGGTCTTAAGTTGGGCAAAAGAAGATATCAAAACAGAAGTTCCTATAGTGCATGAGGTAAGAACTATTCAGCTGACTAAACGTCGCATTACAGACGAAGAATTAGAGTTTTCTGAGATAAAGTTGAAGGAACTTAATGAAATTCCATTCAAAACTGAAGGTGCTTCACCCTTAGAATTGCTTTACGAGAATTCCATGTTGGCAGCTCAAAGAAATCGCTTTATTGAGATTATAGATCGATATAAGGAACAGGACAGCTCGCCTAAGCTTCCCATGGAATTGCATGTGGTTAGAGTAGGTGATATAGCCTTTGCTACAAACCGATTCGAGCTTTACATGGATTATATGCATAGGATTCAAGCACGTTCTCCATTTGAGCAAACCTTTGTGATACAGCTTACAGGTGTTCCAGGTGACAATGGAGGAACATATTTGGCTACAGAAAGAGGAGCAGAAAACAAAGGTTACAGTGCTTGTCTATTTTGCAACGAGGTTTCACCAGAAGGTGGTCAGGAATTGGTAGAGGAGACAGTAAAAACGTTAAAGGAAATTGCTGAACGGTAAGTAGAAGAAAAAATAACAGAAACCTAACAAGCAATCAAGATAAAGAACTAATGATTAAAAACTGTTTTAAAGGAATTAAGACTTGTGTAAATTTATAACTTTTAGATGATGAAATAAAAAATAAGGAGTGACCAAGATGGCAAGATATATTCCATACCCTGCTTATGCAGATGATGCTCCACTAGATTTGTCTTTTATTTACAAGAATGAGAAACCTGCAGGTAGACACGGATTTTTAAAGGTATCTGGTGACCAATTTGTGTTTGAAGATGGCACAGTTGGAAGGTTCTGGGGAACTAATTTCAATGGTGGTGCTAACTTTCCGGACTTTGACTATGCTGAAAAGGTAGCCAAACGCTTGGCCAAGATAGGTGTTAATATCGTTCGTTTCCATCAGCTGGATGCAGAGTGGGATACTCCAAACATCTATCAATTTTCCAAAGGGGAAAGGTTAAGTAATACCCTCAGTTTTGACCCAGAGAGTATGAAACGACTGGATTATCTTATTTACTGCCTGAAAAATGAAGGTATCTACTGCTATCTGGATATTTTCACCTATCGAAAATTCAAATCCGGGGATGGGGTTGAAAATGCTTTCAATTTAAAGGATGCTGCAAAGCCTTATTCCGGTTTCAATCGTAAAATGATAGAACTACAAAAAAGAGCAGCATATGATTTCTGGACTCATATCAATCCATATACAGGTTTGGCTTATAAAGATGACCCTGTTTTCGTAATGTGTGAGGTAGTAAATGAAAGCAATTACTTTGGATTTAAGCTAGAAGTTGAACCATACGTAACTGAATTCCGCAATCTTTTTGCAAAGTGGCTGGAGGAAGAAGGCATACAGTATGATGCTTATACCTGTGATGTAAACGGTAAAGATAAAGAATTAGTTGATTTCAAGGTTCACCTTCAGTCGATTTACTATATTGAAATGATAGAGTACATGCGTGAAATAGGAGTTAAAATACCCATTACTGGGACCAATCATACCGTTTATAGTGCTACATGTAAATCACAAACAGTAACAGATTTTTGTGACAGCCATGTATATTTTTATGACTGGAAATGGGGAGAAACAGAAAAATTCTGCATGAATAAGGCGATTACTCAGGTGCCGGAAAGTGGTTTTTCTGCTCTCTCCTTAATGCGTGTCTTTGACAAGCCCTTCTTTGTTTCAGAGTGGGATATGCCATGGCCAAATGAGTTCCGGGCTGAAAGTCCAATTCTGTATGCTGCAGTTGGCGCACTCCAAGGATGGTCTGGATTTACAATACACACCTATTCTTATGGTACTCGCCTGGAAGATATGAATATTCTAGGCAAGGAAGTATCATCTGCTACTATAGGAGGGGTTCCTTATCGTGAAGGAATTTTCAGTACCTGGAATGACCCTGCAAAATTTGGATTGTTTTATCATGCTGCATTGATTACTCGCCGTGGAGACATATCCCCTGCCAATAACAGGTATGCAATTCATATTGATGACTTGATGGATATGGATAAACCGGCATTCCATATATCCTCTGAACTATCTCAGATTGCGGCACATTATGAAGGTGATACAACTGCGAAGTTGGTTAGTGAAGAGGAAGTACTGGTATATGAAGAAGCAGGCGAAGTACGCTCTGATAACGGCGAACTATATAGAAGCTGGACCAAAAACTATGGAACCATAGATACAGATAACACAAAATGTGCATATGGCTTCCTCGAAAAGAATGGGAAGATAGAACTCGATGGTCTTGGGATTGATTGTAAAACTGATTTCGCTGTAATTGCCCTAAGTTCACTAAATAGCAAATCAATAGAAAGAAGCGATAGTCTTCTATTGACCACTGTCGGGCGTGCAGTGAATACCGATGCCAAATTCGATGGTGACCAAATGCTGGATTACGGGAAACCTCCAATTCTCATTGAAGTAATAGAAGCAGAGATTTCACTAGAAACGGAGTGCAGCACTTTGAGAGTTTGGGCTGTAAATGCTGAGGGATTCTATGTAGGTGCTGTTCCTACAACATATGAAAATGGGACATTAAAATTTACGCTAGGAAAGCAATTTCCAAGTATGTATTATTTGATACAAGCTGAATAGTACGGCACACGCATGTTGAGACTGTAGACAGAGTCGTCCAACCCTATGCTGTAAAGTGAAGAAATTATAGACAAAAAATTGTAGTTTTAGAGGAGTTATATTTTGGGTTTATAGTTAGGTCTAAAGGTTATGATTAACATATGTGTATGTACTATACAATTATCAAAATGTTTGAGGAGGAACTACAATGAAATCATTAACCGATTCCTACATACTATCCAACGGGGTTAAAATCCCTTGCATAGGTTATGGCACATGGCAGACTCCTAATGGAGAGGTGGCTGTTTCATCTGTTCTGAATGCAATAGAGACAGGATATCGCCATATTGATACCGCTCAGGGCTATGGAAATGAGGAAAGCGTGGGTATTGCAGTGAAGGAGAGCGGAGTTGACCGAAAGGATCTGTTTATCACATCAAAGCTCGCGAATAGTGAGCATGGTTACGATAAAACAATTGCTGCCTTCGAAGAATCCATGAAAAAGCTTGATATGGATTATATGGACCTGTTCTTGATTCACTGGCCAAACCCTATAAAGTTCCGTGACAACTGGCAAGCGGTGAACGCTGGAACCTGGAAGGCTTTTGAAGAACTATATAAAGCTGGACGCATCCGTGCTATTGGTATCAGTAATTTCCGTCAGCATCATATTGAGGAACTGTTGAAGACTGCTGAAGTCGTTCCTATGGTTAATCAAATCAGGCTCTGCCCTGGTGATACACAGGATGAGTTGGTAGATTATTGCCGGTCACAAAATATCCTGCTGGAAGCATATAGCCC
>CAYFSR010000042.1:15558-16483 GCA_964345785.1 uncultured Eubacteriales bacterium
TTGGCGAAGAAGTACAATAAATCTATTGCGCAAATTAGTATCAAATGGAGTTTGCAAAGAGGCTACCTACCTCTGCCCAAATCCGTTACGCCTGCGCGCATCAAAGAAAACGCAGATGTGTTCGATTTTGAGTTGGAAGCGGCAGATGTACAGTTGATGGCTGATTTAAAGGGGTGTGCAGGGTACTCCACTGATCCTGATACCACTAACTGGTAAATATTATCAATGACTTGGAAGAATGAAACAAATTGAAATCATTAGGCGGTGTAATCAGTTTGATTATACCGTCAGGGGGGAATAATCTTGAAACTGTTTTTTAGAGTTGCAGATGATATTAAAAAAGGTATTGGTGAACTATCCGTTGAATTGGGTTTTACGCTTTCGACAGAGACCGAAGCAGATATAATCGTAGATGTTACAGAATTGCAGGAACAAGCTGTTAATGTGAAATTAGAAAATAAGCATGCATCTATAGAATATGGTGGAGGAGAAACACGCTTCTATAGAGGTCTTGGGCTTCTGATAGAAGCTCTAAATGACGGAGAGGCAAGTTTTTCTTGTCATGAAACACCATGCTTTAATCATAACGGTGCTATGCTTGATGTATCTAGAAATGCGGTTATGCGTCCTGAAGTTATAAAATACATGATACGGCGTATGGCATTAATGGGCCTTGATACTTTAATGCTCTATTCCGAGGATACTTATGAAATACCATCACGTCCCTATTTTGGCTATATGCGCGGAAGATACACTAAAGAGGAAATTAAAGATATTGATGCTTACGCACTTTCATTTGGTATCGAACTCGTACCATGTGTGCAGTTCTTAGGGCATTTAGCCACAGCACTGCGATGGAAATGTACTGCGCCATATCGTGATACTGGAAATATCCTGCTTGTCGGAGCTGAAGAAACTTATGATT
>CAYFSR010000043.1:0-16298 GCA_964345785.1 uncultured Eubacteriales bacterium
GCCCTTCATCGACTAAACCTGCCTTGACTACTTGCTTGGCTTCGGCAAAGTCTGCCTTAATCTGACTCTTGGCGCCTTTGAAAACTTTCTTGATTTCCTTCAAAGCATCCTTAGGGTGCAGTTCGAGAGCTTTTGCTGTTGCTCCGATTCGAACAAGCACCGCATTTGCGGATTTCTGATCCTTTGTATGCTCAGAATAGAATGATACAACTACTTGACTAGGTTCGTCATTATCTATGCTCATGTATCGAAGGTTTATGGCCGACTGCGTAAACTCTGCCAGTACGGACCCAATTTCTTCGCCTTCATATTCCAACTCAGATAAGATGCTCTTCGCATCATTGTTGTAAGGACGGGCATTCAGTACAATGTAGTCTTCATCAATTGCAAATTCAACGCTAGGATTGATGTCAAGAGAGACATAAGCATAGGCTTGACTATGTCCCATTATACTTGGTAAAACTTGTGGCAAGATAATAGCAATTACCAGCACTGCTGCCATAATGGCAGTCTTTAAAGCCATGGAGTATGGTTTGACATTAATCGTTACTTCCTGTCCAATCTCATCTTTGGTGATACCATAGATCTTTTTATACTCTCCTGTGTGAGTCAAAATGGTATAGCTCCAAGCCTGCTTCTCCATAATCAAACCCTTCATGATTCTTCACCTTCCCGTAGAACATCCTTTATATAATCCTTTAAATAGTCCAGGTCGCTGTTTATGAGTATAAAACTAGCCAAAATATATCTGCGATGACGCTCCAGAGTCTTTCTGCTGCGACTTACTTTGCTCTCAATTTTCTTGAGGGGAAGGACCTTCCGATGCTGGATAAAAGCTTTGGTATCTGGATCTTCAGATAAGCTTTTTGCCAGCTGAATCATATCCCGCCTAACAGCATCATGCTTGGGCGAAACGTTGACTAATGTATTGAAATCAATGGAATACTCCATCAAAAGGGCCTTATAGATGGTGATTTCCTGCCTAAGATTGAACTGGTCCTCCTGTAAACGTATGATTTCCTCTACGTTACCAGGCTCTAATAGTTCATCTATTTCACGGTTACTGGAGCTGTCTTCTTCATTCTTTAGCTGGCTGATGGCAATCTCCTGAATTGTGCTATTTTTTCTGTAAAGGTCAACAATAGCCCTTCGAATCAGTATACCAGCAAAAGTTAAAAAGGACGCTCCCTTGTCTGGGTCATAGCAGTCAATTGCCCGATTGAATGCGTCGAGAGCTATTGGATATTCCTCATCGTTTTCAATCTGGATGTACCTTCCTTTTATTTTGTTCGCAATACCCAGTATGTAATTAGTATGTTTTTTAATAAACTGGCTGCGGAGTGCTTCATTCCATTCTCTTATTGCCTGTATTTCATCTATATCTGCGTCTTGACGCCTGTCTCTCGAAGCTGCTTTGGAAAAAAACAAGGAAGTATCACCACCTAATTATATATACGAAAAGTAATGGCCCTTTTCTGGGGGTACCAATAAATAAAATTTTAATATTTTCGTAATACTTTATTAACAAATATTGTATCTCAATTTAAGGAGCCTGTAAAAGGTAATCATTTACAGTGAATATTTGAAAAAATAGGAACAAACCATGCTATTGCATAATTTGAAATGGAATGGTATACTCTATTTAAGAGAACATACGTTCTCCTATGAAATAAAGGAGGGTCAGGCATTATTTGCCGCATATATGAAAGTCTTGATGAGACCGATTAAAATGATTGTGTGGTTCAATGAAGATGGAACGCCACACCCCGTCCGTTTCAACATGAAGCAAGCTGACGAATCTAACATCACCATTAAAATTGGAAGGGTAATCCAAAAACAGGAAGAAAAATTGGCAGGCAACCGTATGCTGGTTTTTACCTGCCAAAGTGTTATTAACAATATTGAAAAAATCTATGAACTCAAATACGAGCTCAGTAGCTGCAAATGGTACCTTTATAAGATGTAGCTGCTTATTTAATACTTGAGTGCTGCTTACTTTACCAGCTTTTCTACCTTGGGAGCTCTTAATCTACTAGCAACAGGTAGGTCGGAACCTATCAAAGGTCTTACATAAGCTCGGAAAGCTTCTGTAACATGGTTGCCTTCCTCGTTGATGAATTCATCAGGCATAAGCTTGGTCAAAGCTGCAATTTTCTTGATATCGGTTAGCTGATAATCCACAGCATAATTTCCAACTCTGTGGATAGTAACAGAACCGTCTAAATCATGAAGTATAGCGTATTGAGCTGCTCTTTCCCCTACTTCTCTTGCTTCGATCTGGTCTGTATCTGAAACACAACCCATGAAGGATCTCTGCAGGTAACCAAAGGTATCAGCGCGAACTCTACTTATATTCAGATTGTCCTTAATATACTTGGATAGAATATCGCCTAAAGCACCAGACCCAGACAATTGAACATTGCCATGGGCATCCTTTTCCACCTGGTCTGCAAACTTGGTGATAATTGGGTTACCATCCTCATCTGCAATACCTTCGGATACAGCTATAATGCAACGACCATATTTATCATAAGTATTCTTAACATCCGCTAAGAACTGTTCCGTGCGGAAAGGCCTCTCTGGTACATAAATCAAATGAGGACCGTCATCTGGAAATTGCTGAGCCATAGCAGCTGCAGCTGTTAGGAAGCCTGCATGCCTGCCCATAACAACACCAATGTAAACACCTGGAAGAGAGCGATTATCCAAGTTAACTCCCATGAAGGCCTGAGCTACGAACCTGGCTGCAGAGCCAAATCCAGGAGTATGGTCATTTACCATAAGGTCATTGTCAATAGTTTTCGGAATATGTACTGCACGGAAATCATAGCCTTCTTTTTTAGCTTCCTCGCTAACGATACGAACGGTATCGGAAGAATCATTTCCACCAATGTAGAAGAAATAACGAATGTCGTGGGCCTTCATAACTTCAAACATTTTCTTGCAATATTCCTCATCGGGCTTGTCCCTTGTAGACATTAAAGCAGAAGAAGAGGTGTTTGCCACCATTTCTAAATTATGCTCTGTTTCCTGAGTCAAATCCAAGAAGTTTTCGTTGATAACACCGGATACACCATTTAAGGCTCCGTAAATTCTGGTCACCTGGGGATATTTACGTGCTTCTAAAACAGCACCTACCAGGGATTGATTGATGACGGCAGTTGGTCCGCCGCCCTGTGCAATGAGTACTTTACCTTTCAAACTCATAGTTAGCCTCCTCGTAAAATTATTCATAAAATTGCTGAACACCCGCATCTTTACAATGTGAGGTCCAAAATGCATCTTATCTATACAACATTATTTACTACTATCAATTATCTTATGTTTTTTGCTATTAAAAGTCAAGATTACAGGGAATATTAGAAAATTCCCCTAAGCCACTCTATACATAAAGGCAACCAGCTAGCAGCATGAGGATACACCCAGCCCTCTGGAACCCCAAACTTCCCTACTGTTTCTTCATCGCAAGTTGACATCCCGTGTGGTCCTTCAGGATAGATATGCAGCTCAAATGGAATTTCTTCCTGGCGTAGTGCCTGAGCAAATAGCAGAGTGTTTTCAACAGGTACTCCTTTATCTTCAAAAGTATGCCACAAGAAGGTTTTTGGAGTATGTCTGTTGACATGAAGCTCTAAAGATATACTCTCTTGCATTTCTTCAGATGCATCTTTACCCAACAGGTTTTCAAAGGACCCCCGATGGGCAAATTGTCCTGAACTTATAACAGGATAGCTCAAAATCATTGCATTGGGCTTATTCATCCCTTCTGGCATTCCTATGACATCCTTTATGTAATCCTCTTGCCAGAACACGCCAAGACTCCCAGCAAGATGACCACCAGCAGAAAAGCCACACACAGCTATTTTCTCTGGATCTACATTCCATGCTTCTGCATTTTCACGAATTATCCATACAGCACGAGATACGTCCAGCAATGGCTTAGGATGCTTTGAAGGTGCCACCCTATATCTTAGTACGAATGTATGAAACCCAGCTGCTGCAAAGCGCATGGCAATAGGCTCTGCTTCTCGATCAGATGTATAATTATAACCTCCGCCAGGACAAACTAAAACTGCTGGTCTTTTTGTACTAAATGGCATTTCAGTGCTGAAGTCCAGTATATAAGTTGTCAAAGTCGGTTGAATATCATCTGCATCTGGTGCATAGTTACAATTTTCCCAAATATCAATTGTTTGATTGCGCATAAATACCCCCGCTTTTTATCTATAATGTTTTGTTTATGCTCTTTCCATTTCCATTTCTGCATCATCATAAGGACGAATCAAAGATTTCAGTAAGGGTACGTCTTCCAAGGTATTGTCCAGCCAAGTTCCTTCCTGCTCTCTAGGAAGAATGACCGGCATCCTATCATGAACCAGAGATACCATGGGGTTTGGCTGAATTGTCAAAATGGTAAACGCCTGGAATGACTTGCCTTCCGGGTCTCGAAAATCCTCATAAATTCCTGCCATGGAAAACAAAGAAGATTCCTTTAAACTAAAATGGTATTTTGTTTTGTCCTTACCCACTTTTGCCCACTCAAAAAAGCCAGTAGCTGGGATTATACAACGCTTATGTCGAAAGGCTCGTCTGAACATTGGCCTTGAGTCCACAGTTTCTCCACGGGAGTTGATAATCAAGCCTTTTCCATTAGGTGCAGTAAATCCCCATTTCATAGGGACCAAGCTTCGCTCCTTATAAGCAACCACTATTGGCACCTTGTGGGAAGGAAATACCTCGGGTGCCCAGCCGTCAGAAGCCCAGCCCTTTATGATTCCATAGTATTGTAAAATTTCCTCTACATCAGTATGTAACATATATCTTCCACACATGTTTATATCCCCCCTTGGATCTCACATAATCTTTCAAAAGCTTTCTCAAAACGGGTATTATCCTTCTGGCTCCGCTTGCTGGGTCCGGAATGTTTTCCTCCTGCCCTACGGATTTTGGCATTTAAATGTCGCTCAAATAACAAACGATCCAGGTTATCTTTTGTGTAAACCATTCCACTGGGATGAATCGCATCGGCACCTTTTGCACAAATCATAGCCGCCAGCCCATAATCCTGGGTCACAGCAATATCTCCCTTATTAGTGCGATTGACCAAAGCAAAGTCTACTGCATCGCTGCCCTTGCCGATTATCACTACCTCTGCGTAGTCATCCTGTAGAACGTGACTTGTATCAATAAAGAATACTACGGGAAATTTATATTTCTTTGCTATTTTAACTATTATCTCTTTTACCGGGCAGGCATCGGCGTCTACCAGGATGGTTCTACCTGCCCCTTCTGTTTTCATATCAACAACCACCTTCAGACCAGGTTCACATGGGTAATTTTAGGTCCATCTATAACCTTCAGCACATGGCGTTTCTTATCATATTCTATATGCCCAGTACCAATGTCGGCTGATGGTTCATTGCCTAGGG
This sequence comes from uncultured Eubacteriales bacterium, assembly GCA_964345785.1. GTDB lineage: Bacteria > Bacillota > Clostridia > Caldicoprobacterales > DTU083 > UBA5454. The sequence goes on from CAYFSR010000043.1 coordinate 5,430, forward strand.
AATAGATAATGTCATCTGAAAGTGTACGAATACATTCCAACCTGTCCTCATGAGTCATTTCATTCCATTGAGCCTCCTCCATGCTTAGAAACTCATGCAATCCCTCAATCGGCTCCAAGGCATTGGATAAGTCTTCAACAATATGAGAATATTCACGATTATACTTTACACCCATTCTTCTTACCTCCTTATAACGCTAAGATGTTCTAACAGTGTCATCCTGAGCATTAGTGAAGGATCTTAGCTGTGAAGATTCCTCGTTACACTCGGAATGACGAAATTCTATATTATTACTTTCCTGCGAAGATTCCTCGTTACACTCGGAATGACATATTACGCCAGGACAGACGGCGGAATCTCAACAAACTTCACACTGCTATGCCGATCAACTATACGTTGTACAGACCATTTATCGCTAAACAGAACTACTGGTCGCTCATAATAATCCTCTACCAATATTGCTCTGTCTGTGTAGGATAAGGCCTCTTGGGTTAGAGTTCCATCCATCACCCATCTGGCAGCAGTATAAGGCATCATTTGAATCTGGGCATCCACACCATATTCGTTTTTCAAGCGATAGGTTAGAACATCCAGCTGTAAAACCCCCACCACTCCAACTATCAAGATATCTGCGCTAAGTTCAGGCTGCCGGAATATTTGTATGGCTCCTTCTTCCGCAATCTGTTCGATACCTTTCAAATACTGCTTTCGTTTCATGGCATCTACCATACGTACCCTGGCAAAATGCTCTGCCGGAAATAGAGGAATGCCTTCGAATGTAAAATTCTGATTTCCCTCTACCAATGTATCTCCAATGTGAAATACACCAGGGTCGAAGATGCCAATGATATCTCCTCCGTATGCCTCTTCCACTATAACACGATCCTGGGCTACAAATTGTTGAGGCTGACTCAGTCGAACCTTTTTCCCCTCGCGAATATGATTGACTTCCATCCCTTTGGTAAACTTCCCCGAGCAAATTCGAATAAAAGCAATTCTATCTCTATGGGTGGGATTCATATTAGCTTGAATTTTGAACACAAAACCTGAAAACATAGGGTCTGTGGCATCCAATTTACCTTCGGAGGTAGGTCGATTCACAGGTGGTGGCGTCATCTTCAGGAAGTTTTCCAGAAAGGTTCGGACACCAAAGTTGGTCATGGCACTACCGAAGAAAATTGGGGTAAGCTCCCCTGCCAAGACTTCGTCTATATTAAACTCATCACCTGCTATATCCAGTAATTCGATTTCCTCCTGGAGCTGGTCATATAAATGATCTCCAAGGAGAGAACGGAAGCGAGGATCATCAGGCCTGCCAAAATCTCCATCGATCTTTTTACGACCATGATCACTGCCTTTAAATACTTCCACTAACTTGGTTGTCCTATTATATACTCCTTTGAAATTGCCATCTATACCAATAGGCCAGTTCATAGGAAAGGACCGGATACCCAGCACATTCTCGATTTCTTCCATTAGTTCAAAAGGATCTCGAGACTGCCTATCCATTTTATTTATAAAGGTGAAGATAGGAATTCCCCGCATCTTACAAACCTGAAAGAGCTTAATGGTTTGTGCCTCAACTCCCTTACCGCCGTCTATTAGCATTACTGCGCTATCAGCAGCCATAAGTGTACGGTACGTATCCTCACTAAAGTCTTGGTGACCAGGTGTATCTAATATGTTTATACGACATCCATCATAGTCAAATTGCATTACGCTTGAGGTAACGGAAATACCCCTCTGCTTCTCAATTTCCATCCAGTCGGACACTGCATATTTTTGAGATTTCCTGGATTTTACCGTTCCTGCCAGCCGTATTGCGCCTCCATAAAGCAGTAGCTTTTCCGTCATCGTTGTTTTTCCGGCATCAGGGTGAGAAATGATAGCAAAGGTTCTTCTGCGTTTCACTTCCTTACTTATCTCTTGTTCTAATTTCTGTTGTTCCAATTCCAAATATTTTCACACATCCTATTATTATAAGTTAGCGCTTAGATTAGCGTTTTATTCGTTATTTATAACCGATTACACTGATAATTATATGGTAAGCATGCAAAGACGTCAAACACAAAAAAAGAACCTGAATTATCAGGTTCCTAAGAAGGAGATTTATGAAAAAGCGCATTACCACTTACTGCAAATTCCAATGCCCCCAGGTCCGAGATGGGTCCCGATTACAGGGCCAATTTCTTCAATACTAACTTCAATTTGGGGAAACCTTTCCTTAAGCCTTTGCTGAAGCTGACTAGCCCCCTCTGTATTCATTATATGCAAAACCGAAATATGTGTTGAATTTTCCGGAACATGTTCCACTAGGTAGTCCCAGGCATTGTTTTTGCCTCTCACCTTAGCCACTGCTTCCAGCTTTCCATTTCTTAATCCCAGGATAGGTTTAACGTTAAGAAAACCTCCAATGGCAGCCTGTGCACTGGACAAGCGTCCACCTCTTTTTAAATACTCTAAAGTGGCAGCGGTAAGATCAACATACATTCTCTTTTTTTCTCGTTCAATGGTTGCAACAATATTTTCCCTGCTGCTTCCATTCTCAGCCATAGTTCTCGCTATTTCCACCAACAATTTAAGATTAGCAACTGTGGTCTCTGAATCTATAACGGAAATTCTATCAGGTACCGTCATGTTTGCTGCTGCAGACGCACTATTATAGGTTCCACTGAGCTTTTCAGATATTACTATCGTAATTATTTCTTTACCCTGATCCAAAATTTCCTGATATACCTCAGCAAAAGCTGAAATTGACGGTTGGGAGGTAGTAGGAAAATCCTTGGAGTTTTCTAACTTAGTATAGAAGCTTTCAAATTCACCAGGAAAGCCTTCATCATTTGTTTCACCTGAAAAGGTAACGGACAGGGGTACAACTCGTATATTATTTTCAATCGCATATTCTTTTGTAAAATACGCCGTACTATCGGTTACAATCTGTATCTTTGCCACAGATAATGTCCCCTTTCTTATCACTTATATTTTTTATTGCCTTTTTTGTAACTAACTATTCCCTTGCCTTATTTTAACCCTCGTTTTAATATATACTTATAGTATCAGGTCCTAATACCAAATGCAAGAAAATTGTTTAAATAATTTTATGATTTATTCCACTATAACAAAATATTTCCATTTTTTCTAGTAATCTACCAGCAAAAATGATAATATAGTAAAAATTAACATATCATATGAGAGTGAACGCGCCACTTATAGAAGTGGGCGTCTTGATGTTGGATAAAATACGGTCTAGTAAATAAGCACTTATAAGCATACACATAGCAAAAAGTTAATATAAGGGGGTTGGAGTAATGTCTGCCATTGATGTTCGGAATTTAAGCAAGCTGTACCGTGCCAGGGTCAAGGAGGAAGGACTCAACGCTTCTTTCCGTGCTTTAATTAGACCTTCCTATAAGGAGGTTGAAGCGGTAAAGAACATCAGCTTTTCTGTTGAACAGGGAGAAATTCTCGCCTTTATAGGCCCCAATGGCGCAGGAAAGTCTACGACTATAAAAATGCTAACAGGCATTCTGCATCCCACAAACGGTAATATATCTGTTCTTGGCTTAGACCCCTCATAAGATAGAAAGCAGCTGTCCTATCGTATTGGCACGGTCTTTGGTCAAAAATCACAGCTTTGGATCCACCTGCCTCCAACAGACAGCTTTACATTGCTAGGAGCCATCTATGATATAGACAATGTGGTCTTGAAAAAACGTATTGAAGAATTGACGGAATGCTTTGAACTATCTGATTTGCTAAAAACACCAGTACGTAAGCTGTCTCTTGGCCAGCGTATTCGCTGTGAAGTAGCAGCGTCCTTGCTCCATTCGCCGGATATTCTATTTCTTGATGAGCCTACCATAGGCCTCGATGTAGTGGTAAAGCATAAAATACGTGAGTTAATTCTAAAAATGAATCGGGAGCAGGGAACCACTATTTTTCTAACCAGCCATGATACAGGAGATATTGAACAGGTATGTCGAAGGGCGATAGTAATCGACCATGGAGAGATTATACTTGACCAACCGGTAAAAAAGTTAAAGTATGATTATATCAATCGAAAAATCATAGCAGTTCGTTTTGACGCGGAGCAGCATTTTGAATTACCCAGAGGTGTAGCACTAGAAAAAGCAGGGAAGATGGGGGCACGATTGTCGGTAGATACCCATATATGCCCTATTGACGAGGCCATGCGTTGGATTATATCACATGGAGGTGTGGCGGATATAACCGTTGAAGATCCACCCATGGAGGAGATTATTTCCACAATTTTTTCTCATCAGCCTGCAATAGGTTAGGAGGTGTTCTATGTTATGAAATGGATTGGAAAATACCTTACTGTGCTACGTATTAGTCTACAGAATGCCTTTGTCTACCGAAGCAACACAATTGGTGGTCTTCTGTTTTACTCCATTTTTATTTTTGTGTTTTTTAATCTTTGGAGAGCAATTTATCAAGGCGGAGAGGTTGCAGGATATACTTTGACACAAATGGTATGGTATCTGTGTATGACAGAGTTGATTGTCTTCGGTTGCAGAAGCAGTGTATTCAGCCAGATGAATGAGGATGTAAAGTCCGGAAGTATTGCATACCAGCTAAACCGCCCCTATCACTATATTGTCTACCAGTTTTCCAATGCATTAGGTGGTATGATCTTTAATTTGCTTATCTATGGCACTATGGCTATTATTTTAGGGTTGATTATGGTAGGACCTATACCGGGCTTCCATCTATCTGTGCTTCCATTTGGTTTGTTCAGTGCTGTTCTTGGTATGACTATCAACTTCTTTTTTATGATGGTGCTCGGTCTTACTGCTTTCAGGCTAGAGGAAAACACTGCATTTTTTCTTATTTATCAAAAGCTGGTATTCATGCTGGGCATGTTTATTCCACTGGAATTTTTGCCAAGATGGCTTCAAAGTATAGCTCGGTGTTTGCCGTTCTCTTATGTGGCATGGGCACCAGCTAGGCTGATTGTGGCTTTCAGTTGGGAATTCTTTTGTCAGGTTGTTCCTATTCAGCTGCTTTGGGTATTAGTATCAATTATGCTGTCTGTTGGAATGTACCGCTATGGGGTTCGGGGCATACAAGCTCATGGCGGATGAGGAGGGTGTTTATGAAAAAGTTAAGGAATACGTTTTGTTTAATTGGTTTGTATTTCAAAGTAAATCTGTCCTCTGCTTTGGAATATCGTAGTAGCTTTTTACTACAAGCATTTGGCATGGCAATCTCCAATGGTACCTTTATCTTTTTTTGGTGGATAGCCTTTTCTCAGGTTGGAGGACGTATTGGTGGTTATGATTTTAATGATGTTATGTTTATATGGGCATTGACCTCTTCAGCCTTTGGAGCATCAAATATTCTTTTTGCTAATATGACAAGAATCACACGAATCATTGTATCCGGCGAGTTGGACACCTTTTTGCTCCAGCCAAAGGATGCTCTAATCAGCTTGCTTTGTTCAAGGACTGCCTTAAGTGCTTGGGGAGATTTGTTATACGGCTTTGTGCTGATGGGACTGACTCAGGGAGCTAATGGCATGGCTTGGCTAATGTTCCTGGTAGGAATTGTAATTGGAGGTCTTTTAATGACTGCCATAGCAGTAACCGCCCATACCTTTACCTTTTATTTCGGCGATGCTTCCCTCATAGGCGGAATGGCACTGGAATTCGTTATTAACTTTTGCATCTATCCAGAAGGTATTTATCGGGGCTTAGTGCGTATTTTAATGCTGTCTGTTATTCCTGCATCCTTTATTGTCCATCTGCCTCTAAGCCTGGCAAGATCCTTTCGACCAGGATTACTGATGATATTGCTAGCGTTTTCCTTTCTATACTGTTTTGCAGCGTATAAATTCTTTTACATTGGTTTGCCAGCAGTCCGGATAATGTTTCCTTTGCGGGCTGCGTATATTTGTCTGCCCCTTCCCCACGTAAACGGCTCTCCCGTTCTCAGAGTACTATGAGCAGATCCGAATTCCTGTAAGCATTGGCCGTCCTCTTTTTCGATTGGATAGACCTACCTGTTTCTGCAGGAGCCACAGGATCCTCCCAATTTCCTGACAATTCTCTTCATACATACCACGTTCTCTGACCCCGGCAGACTCTCGGGAATCTTGCCTTTTTCGATTCCTCCATGTTGGCTTCCGTGACGTTAAACACGTCGCCGCCTGCTTTAGCATTTACGAGGCTGAATATGCTTCAGGAGTTACGGTACTCCTTATGGTCTATATGATTCCCTGTGTACGCTTCACCTAACTGTTACCAGCTTCGGCGCAACACTCGGTACGGGTGGCTGGCTAGACCTTGCCCAGTGAGGACTCTCACCTCACAAGAACTGCCAAGCTTTGCTTGGCGCACTAACGGGCCGCGGGTTTACGAAGTCCATGAGGCCTAGTGCTGGCACTTGCCGAATGGATTTTGTAAACCTGCTGATATGCGATGTGGTGCTTTGCCACAGATGCATAGCAGCGGGCTTGACCTGCGGCCCGATATAGCGAAATGGAAGCGGTGCGACATTTCGCTATATCGTCTGGCACTCACGACATGACTTAGCCTTACAGGGAATTGCTCATGCCCAGCGAGACTTCGCAGGCTAATGCGGTGACCGACTCGGTTAGGCTGAGACATGTGGGCAGGATGACATCCTGATGGTGCTCCAGAGACTTGCTACCTGCTGTGCTCCTTGCGCTGAGTGCCTTGTTATTTGCTGTTGTTTTTCCTCTCCTTTTTTCCCTCTTCGTTTTCTTGGATAATCTCAAATACAAATTCTTTAATCTTTTGTGCATCTGTAATTGCCTGTTTCACATCATTTTCGATTATTTCTAAGTGAAATGGGTATCTGATATGAACTCCATAATCTGTTAATTGAATACAAGCTTCTTCAATTTCGTTAAATCTGTCATTAATCTCTGAGCATCTTTTGTTTAACACAAGTAAATCGTGAGTTTTAAAAACTTCTCCGCCAAAATATGCTATAAACCCTTTAAGATATTTTTCAGCACACTGTTGACAGTGGTAACATATTATCTCTAAAGGCATTGGTTTCATTTTTTATAAAAATAACGCAGAACCATAATCTAATTCTGCAGTTTCAAACCATTATTTTGCAATATCACTATTGTTCATAGATCTTTTTTCCTTCACTCTTTAATTTGAATTCAAAAGTTGAATTTAGACTTGCCCTTTTTTCAAATTCTTCTTTATCATATACAAGGATGTCAACTGGCATTGTTATATAAGGAGAAATTGTTCTCCTTATTCTTCTGATTAGATCAATCTTCCGTTCATTATCATCTTTAGTAATAATGCATAGATCAATATCACTATCTGCTGTTGCAGTCCCGTTGGATTGAGAACCAAAAAGAATTATCTCATTTGTAGATATTTCATTCTTTATTCTCTTAACTATCTCTTCTATTTCAAATTTCACTTTTTTATCCATGACTCAACAACTCCTTGTTTGACCTTATACTTATTATACCATTTCCATCAGGCATAGTATACCCAAATTGTCCCAAGCTGATTAGTAAGGATGACTTAAGGCATTATATAAAAAGGAAAAACAATTGCAAATAACGTCTGGTACTCGCGACGTGGCTCAGCCTTACAGGGTGCTGCTTATGCCCAGCGAGACTTCGCGGGCTAATGCAGCGACCGGCTCGGTTAGGCTGAGACATGTGGTCAGGATGACATCCTGACGGTACTCAAGAGTCTTGCCGCCTGATTGGCCCCATGCGCTGAGTGCGTTGTTATATGGAGTCGACCTTCCCTTTTACAAATAAAAAACAGTTGTTATACCATAATTCCAGTAAAACAACTGCTGCTAAATTGTATGTTCATTGAATCTCTTTTCCTGAACTTATAATCTCCTTAATGAAAGGGCTGCCATTTTTTAAGTCCATATCAGAAAAACCAACTGGTTCAATGCAAATCTCTTTATATTTCCTGGCAAAGGCAAACAAAAATGCTGTAGCATCAACAAATCTTTTATTGTTAAAGTTCTCTGAAAATATTGCTATATCCAAATCACTTTCATTGTCGTAATTTCCTTTTGCATACGAACCATATAATACTGCTTTGTTTACACTAATATGCTTCTTAACCTCATTAACAAAATCTCTTGCTACTTCTTCAGCTCTTTTAGTGTTTGCATCCATTTAAAAACCTCCTTTGATGCTACTAAAATATCATTAGCCTCATTGCTATCAACAAGCTGTGAAACCTTTTCTTTATATGAAGGGTATCTACCTTGTAAATAATATGCTGATAATCTATCAAGAAGAGCCAGTTTTTCTTCATTAACATCTATATCCAAGTTATCAGTTACTTTAGATAAAATGTAACCTATATTATGAACACGCGGGACTTCACCATTGACAAAATAAGCGTACAAGCCTTTGGCTAACTTCTCTAAAGCTTGTTGGCACATAAAAACAACGTATAAATATCTACCTGAATTAAGCATAGAATCTGCTGTGGCAATATCATACTCTGCAGCATCAAGCCAGTATAGATATTTTTCCTGCTTATTCATTGTTCCACCTCTATAAATACAAAAGTAAGTATCTGTAAAATAATTATACCCTAATGCTATTCTTTTTACAAACGTAACATAATACTTTTGCTTAATAGCATATTCCAGAGTCTATCACACAAAACTATTCCATATAACGTCTGTGCACTCGCGACGTGGCTCAGCCTTACAGGGAGTCGCTCATGCCCAGCGAGACTTCGCAGGCTAATGCGGTGACCGACTCGGTTAGGCTGAGACATGTGGGCAGGATGACATCCTGATGGTGCTCCAGAGACTTGCTACCTGCTGTGCTCCTTGCGCTGAGTGCCTTGTTATTTGCTGTTGTTTTTCCTCTCCTTTTTTCCCTCTTCGTTTTCTTGGATAATCTCAAATACAAATTCTTTAATCTTTTGTGCATCTGTAATTGCCTGTTTCACATCATTTTCGATTATTTCTAAGTGAAATGGGTATCTGATATGAACTCCATAATCTGTTAATTGAATACAAGCTTCTTCAATTTCGTTAAATCTGTCATTAATCTCTGAGCATCTTTTGTTTAACACAAGTAAATCGTGAGTTTTAAAAACTTCTCCGCCAAAATATGCTATAAACCCTTTAAGATATTTTTCAGCACACTGTTGACAGTGGTAACATATTATCTCTAAAGGCATTGGTTTCATTTTTTATAAAAATAACGCAGAACCATAATCTAATTCTGCAGTTTCAAACCATTATTTTGCAATATCACTATTGTTCATAGATCTTTTTTCCTTCACTCTTTAATTTGAATTCAAAAGTTGAATTTAGACTTGCCCTTTTTTCAAATTCTTCTTTATCATATACAAGGATGTCAACTGGCATTGTTATATAAGGAGAAATTGTTCTCCTTATTCTTCTGATTAGATCAATCTTCCGTTCATTATCATCTTTAGTAATAATGCATAGATCAATATCACTATCTGCTGTTGCAGTCCCGTTGGATTGAGAACCAAAAAGAATTATCTCATTTGTAGATATTTCATTCTTTATTCTCTTAACTATCTCTTCTATTTCAAATTTCACTTTTTTATCCATGACTCAACAACTCCTTGTTTGACCTTATACTTATTATACCATTTCCATCAGGCATAGTATACCCAAATTGTCCCAAGCTGATTAGTAAGGATGACTTAAGGCATTATATAAAAAGGAAAAACAATTGCAAATAACGTCTGGTACTCGCGACGTGGCTCAGCCTTACAGGGTGCTGCTTATGCCCAGCGAGACTTCGCGGGCTAATGCAGCGACCGGCTCGGTTAGGCTGAGACATGTGGTCAGGATGACATCCTGACGGTACTCAAGAGTCTTGCCGCCTGATTGGCCCCATGCGCTGAGTGCGTTGTTATATGGAGTCGACCTTCCCTTTTACAAATAAAAAACAGTTGTTATACCATAATTCCAGTAAAACAACTGCTGCTAAATTGTATGTTCATTGAATCTCTTTTCCTGAACTTATAATCTCCTTAATGAAAGGGCTGCCATTTTTTAAGTCCATATCAGAAAAACCAACTGGTTCAATGCAAATCTCTTTATATTTCCTGGCAAAGGCAAACAAAAATGCTGTAGCATCAACAAATCTTTTATTGTTAAAGTTCTCTGAAAATATTGCTATATCCAAATCACTTTCATTGTCGTAATTTCCTTTTGCATACGAACCATATAATACTGCTTTGTTTACACTAATATGCTTCTTAACCTCATTAACAAAATCTCTTGCTACTTCTTCAGCTCTTTTAGTGTTTGCATCCATTTAAAAACCTCCTTTGATGCTACTAAAATATCATTAGCCTCATTGCTATCAACAAGCTGTGAAACCTTTTCTTTATATGAAGGGTATCTACCTTGTAAATAATATGCTGATAATCTATCAAGAAGAGCCAGTTTTTCTTCATTAACATCTATATCCAAGTTATCAGTTACTTTAGATAAAATGTAACCTATATTATGAACACGCGGGACTTCACCATTGACAAAATAAGCGTACAAGCCTTTGGCTAACTTCTCTAAAGCTTGTTGGCACATAAAAACAACGTATAAATATCTACCTGAATTAAGCATAGAATCTGCTGTGGCAATATCATACTCTGCAGCATCAAGCCAGTATAGATATTTTTCCTGCTTATTCATTGTTCCACCTCTATAAATACAAAAGTAAGTATCTGTAAAATAATTATACCCTAATGCTATTCTTTTTACAAACGTAACATAATACTTTTGCTTAATAGCATATTCCAGAGTCTATCACACAAAACTATTCCATATAACGGTTTGCACTCGCGACGTGGCTCAGCCTTACAGGGAGCCGCTCATGCCCAG
>CAYFSR010000044.1:0-3565 GCA_964345785.1 uncultured Eubacteriales bacterium
ATTATATCGAGTCTACCTTTGACAAGCAGGATCAACTAACTGATTCTGCGGTCAAATTGCTACAAGATACACTTTCCTCAAAGTTAAATGTATGGCCTTCTATTAATGATGGAGATGTAAAAATCACATTGTCTATGGCCGAAGCTCCGGAAGAAGCAGTTAATCCTGAACAAGCTTATTCTATTGTTGTTGAGAACAATGAAATTAAAGTAACCGGCTATGGTGCATCTGGTCTTTACTATGGTGTGCTCACGCTAACCCAGTGCCTAAAATTAAAAGATAACGTCCTCAAGCTGCCATCAATGAAGATAGTAGATTGGCCTGACCTGAAAACCAGGGGACATTTCATGGAAAGTCGTTATGGCTCCAATCTGATGACTTTGGATGACTGGAAGCATGTTGTAGACCATATGGCAGATATGAAAATGAACCAGCTCGTTGTTTCTGTGTATGGTTGCTGGTGCGTTCAGTATGATGGCAGGGTCAGCGAATATATATATGTGCCGATTAAGAAATATCCAAAACTGAAGACCCCTGTTGTTACTCGCTATTATTCACCTAAAGAAGATGCATGGATTGATAACGAGAAGCTTCCTCCCATGTTCGAAGAGGATTTCTTTGGTGACCTTATTGCCTATGGAAAAACCAAAGGAGTAAGCGTATTTCCATTGGTGAACTCATATGGACATAATACTCTAATTCCAGCCCAGTATCCGGAAGTATCTGCAAAGGACGAAAATGGAGAACCATCCCTAACTGGTTTCTGCACTTCCAATCCGAAAACATATGAGGTCCTATTAGATATTTATGATGAAATAGTTGACAGATACTTAATTCCTAATGGCATGGACAGCTTCCATGTTGGCTTGGATGAGGTCTGGGATGGACTTGCCCAAAATGCAGATGACATTTTCAAAAATCGGTCTCCTTGGTGTAAGTGCCCTGATTGTAGGGAAGTTAGCCGTAAGAAATTATTTAGAGACCATGCTATTAAGCTTCTGAACCATCTTAAAGGTCGAGGCATGAAAAATATCTATATGTATAGTGATATGCTCTTAAGACCAGGGGAGGATCCAGGTGCTGTTGATAATACACAAGAAATGATACAAGCACTTAAAGACAATGACCTAGTGGACATTGTAGTTATAGACTGGTGGACATACTCTGATTTCAAGGATAAATTGATGTATCAGACAACACGTCCTGAGTTAGGATTTAGACGTACCGTAAAGCCGTGGAACGGCTACTATCATTGGACTGTACTTTCAAATCCATTACGTAATATATACTTATTAGGTGAGATAGCTAATAAGGAAGGAGCTGAAGGTATGCAATCCTATTCTGCCTGGGATGAGAGCTATGATCGAAATCATATTTGTCAGGCGGATTACAGCTGGAACTTTGAAGGCGCAGGTTCTATAAAATGTGTAACAGATAGATACGTGGAGCGTAATTTTGGAGCACAGTATGATAAAGCGCGTAGAGCTTTCGAACTTATCGACCTTGTTACCGAGCAAAGAAATGAGAAATACGAAGATGGGACCCCTGTATTATCTAAATATGGCATACTGCTTAGCACATTGTCATATTACTTCTACAGTTATGTTCGAGAAGGTAAGCCCTATCCGCGTATTTTCCTCGGTGAACCATTAAGCACAATTAATGCAGACCGAGTAAATTACTTAAGGGAGATCAATGAAATAGCTTCAATGTCTAAAGAAGCTTCTGCGTTATTAAGCGAAGTTGCAGCAGATCCACGTTGTAATACGAAGATGGCAAAGCGTTTCAAATATGAAGTAGAAAACTATCTATGCCTGGCTGAAGATTACCTTGCTCTGTTTAAGATGATAGACCTTGCGGATGATTGCGATGGTGAATACTGCAATTGTGACATTGAAGAAATTAAGTGTCTTGCTTTAGAAAGAAAGCTTGCTAGACTAGCACTTATGACTCGACTGGAAGAAACTAAGGAAGAATTCCTGATGGTAAGTCATATGAGAAACCATAGTATATTCATGCAGTTCTTCGCAGACCTGGAAGGATATTTGGCTAACACCAAAGCAGGAGATATTAAGCTGGACTTCTATGATATGCGCTATTTGGAAAGTGAAGCATTCAAGAAGTTAAGATAATTTAATTTAGATACTGAGAAAGCCACTTTTATAAGTGGCTTTCTCAGCCCTTTTTTAGCGTAAATCTGATTTCAAAGCGGGATAAAACAACAAATATTGAATCATATTGAACACATAATTCATATAAAGGGGATGTCAAAATGGAAAATCACATGAGTAATTTTAAGGCTGGTTTTGCGCGTCTGGATATAACACCGCCACTTGGTGTTGATATGGCAGGATATTTTAATCAACGAATCGCAGACGGCATTTTAGATAATCTCTATGCATCTGCTGTAGCAGTAAGTGATGAGACAAATGTTTCTGTAATTATCAGTCTTGATATGCTAGGACTCCAAAAAAACAAAATGGATACTTACAGAAAAACCATAGCTGATAAGCTCTCCATAACTTTTGAAGCGGTATTCATTGGATGTACCCATACCCATACAGGGCCAGTTATGGATACCAGGTATTTCTCTGAAGATTTAGCGTATAATGATTATCTGCAAAGGAAGCTATGTGATGTGGCGACAATAGCTATTGCGGATTTAAAACCTGCAACAGTGAGTATCGGACGCAGCACAGCTCCAGGTATTTCTTTTGTACGTCGTTTCCGCATGAAGGATGGCAGTGTAAAAACCAATGCAGGTATCGGTAATCCCGAAATTTTGGAACCTGTAGGAACACCAGATGAATCCGTCCAGCTGGTCCGTATCCAGCGTGAAAATGCTGAAGAAATACTATTGGTTAACTTTCAAGTTCATCCTGATGTAATAGGTGGATCGACGTTTTCAGCTGACTATCCCAAATTCGTTAGAGATACCCTTGAAAAAGCACTGGATAATGTGAAGTGCATATACATAAACGGTGCCCAAGGTGATACGAACCATCACAATGTACGTTTGACTCCTGAACAGGCAAAAAACCACAGGGGTTATAAACATTCGGAACATATGGGCAAAACCATAGCTGGTGCAGTTCTACAGACATATATGAAAACTACTCCAGTTAAGGCAGTACCAATAAGTTTCGGACAAAAGGATGTGGATATTCCTTCTAATCGTGGGGATAAGTCACAGATACCTGCTGCTGAAAAGATAATCGCTTTGCATGAAGAAGGTAAAGATAGCGATATACCATCCACGGGAATTAAAATGACCGTTCCTGAAGCCTATAGGATAAAGAGACTAGCAAATGGACCAGATTCCTTTGCTTTGCCCTTAACCGCAATCCGATTCGGGGATGTAAGCCTAGCAGGCATACCGGGAGAGCCCTTCACGGATATTGGCAGAGGAATAAAAGAAAATTCATCATATGAGATGACTTTAGTTTCCTGTTGCGCCAATGGATATGAAGGTTATTTTCCCATGCAGTCTGCATATGACGAGGGAGGATATGAAGTTGTCAGCTCAAGATTTAAGCAAGGGGTAGCTGAAGCTATCATTGAAGGC